>DASWSY010000574.1:0-8358 GCA_036402415.1 Rhizobacter sp.
CGCCCTCACCCGCCACCCGCACCCGGTCGCCCTGATGCTGGGCCTCTTTCTCGGCCAGGTCGTGGCGCTGATGGCGCAGCGCGAAGCGGCCGGCTGGGCCGGCTTCGGCATCTCGACGGTGTTCATCGCCGCGGCCTCGGCGGCATTCGTGATGGGCGTGCTGGGCCTGCGCCAGCAGCGCCAGCCGGTGTCGGTTCCGATGCTCTCGCGCCAGGCGCGCGGGCTGGCGATGGCCATCGGCGCGGGGCTCGTGGCCTCGCTGACGCTGCTCGGCTGATCGGCCGACCGGCGTCCTGCCCCGCACGCTCAGAAGTAGAGCGCCACCACCTCGCCCACGCCGTCGTGGGTCATCACCGGCAGCGCCACCAGCGCGTTCAGGCCGGCATCGCGCGCGGCATCGCCCACGCTGCCGGGCTCGGTCGTCGCGTGTTCGTTGATCACCGGCACGCCGCTCGCGAAGGCCTTGCCGATCGAGCCGGCCAGCACCGTGCCGCCGTCCGACGCGCGCAGCGGCCCCATCACCTCGCAGAAGCCGAAGACACGCTGCAGCCCCTGGTGGGCCTCGTCGGGCGCCCAGCATTCCACGCGCAGCGCGATCGGCGTCTCAACGGTCGACAGCAGCGTCAGCACGTAGGCGTCGTCGCTGGGTGTGCTGCAGGGGATGGCCAGGCCGCGGTTGATGCCCACCTCGGCCGCGCTGTCGGCCCGCACGAACTTGCCTGCCTGGCCCAGGTCGTCGATCAGCACCGCCGCGCCCTTCTGCCAGGCGATGCCGGGCAGGCCACTCCCGCGCGGCAGGTAGGTGTCGCGGCTGAGGGCGGCGAAGCTCTCGGAGATGCGGCCGCCGAAGTAGCCGTCGACCAGGGTCATGTCGGACGACACCCGAGCGTTGTGGCGCCACAGCTCCACCGCGCCGTCTTCGCCCGCGCCGTCGTCGTGCCGGTTGGGGCCGCAGAAGAGCACCACCACGCCGCTCAAGGCCTCGCCCTGGAACAGCGGCAGGCCGATGGCGCAGGTGTAGCCCGCCTCGCGGGCCACGTCGGCGCGGCGGAAGTAGGAGCCGTCGAGCTGCTTGAGCACGATGGGCTGGCCGTCGTACCAGGCGCGGCCCGGCAGGCCTTCGCCGCGGCCGAAGCACAGGCTGCGGCTGATCGCACCAAAAGCGGTCGCACGGCCGTACAGGCCGCCGCCGAATTCGAGCAGGCTGCCGTCGGGGGTCGGCAACCAGGTTTCGACGGCCTTGATGAGGGTGTTCATGCGCGGGACGGGGTCAATGTCGGATGCAGGCTTCCAGCAGGTTTCGAGCCAGCCTGCCGATGTGCTGCAGGGGACAGCCCGGGGAAAAGCCGGTCGCTACGATGACCGCTTCGCCACTTCCGCACAAGCCGCCATGAGCAAGAAAGTCGCCGTCGTCACCGGGTCTTCGTCGGGCATCGGGGCGGCCACCGCCCGCCTCTACGCCAGCCGCGGCTGGAATGTGGTGGTCAACTATTCGCGCGACCCGGCGCCGGCACAGGCCGTGGCCGATGCCTGCCAGGCCCTGGGCGCCGAAGTGCTGGTGGTGAAGGCCGACGTGTCGAACGATGCCGACTGCCGCCGCCTCGCCGCCGAAACCGAGGCCCGCTTCGGCCGCGCCGACGTGCTGGTCAACAACGCCGGCACCACCAAGTTCGTCGACATCAAGAACCTCGACGGCCTGGAGGCCGAGGACTTCCACAAGATCTACAGCGTGAACGTGATCGGCGCCTACCAGATGGTGCGCGCCTTCGCGCCGCTGATGCGCCGGCACCCGGTGGCCGGCGTCGTGAACCTGTCGTCGGTGGCCTCGATCATGGGCCGCGGCTCCTCGCTCGCCTACATGGCCTCGAAAGGCGCGCTCAATGCGCTGACGGTGGGCCTGGCGCGTTCGCTCGCCCCGCACATCCGCGTCAACGCGATCGCGCCGGGGCTGGTCGAGACCCCCTGGCTGCAAGAGGGCCTCGGCGCCGACAAGTACCAGGCAGGTGTCGACTGGTACAAGGGCCGCGCGGCGCTGGAGCAGGTGATCTCGGCCGAAGACGTGGCCGAGACGGCGTGGTACCTCGGCGCGAGCGCGGCCAAGACGACGGGGGAACTCCTGCTGGTCGACGCCGGGCTGCGGATCACCAAGGCCTAGGGCCGCTCATGTGACGAGCGGCAGCGACCGGGCCCGCTTTCCGGTCAGCACGAAAAGCGCATTCGCCACCGCCGGCGCTATCGGCGGCGTGCCCGGCTCGCCCACGCCGCAGGGCGGATGGCTGCTTGCCACCAGGTGCGTCTCGATCAGCGGCGGCGCGTCGGCCATCCTGAGCAGCGGCAGGTTGGGGAAGTTGGTCTGCTTCACCACGCCGGCTTCGATGTCGATGCGGCCGTGCAGCGCCGCGCTCAGGCCGAAGATCACCGCGCCTTCCATCTGCTGCGCGACGATGCCGGGGTTCACCACGGTGCCGATGTCGGCGGCGCACACCACGCGGTGCACGCGCGGCTTGCCGTCGACCATCGAGACTTCGGCCACCTCGGCCACGATGCTGCCGAAGCTTTCGTGCAACGCCACGCCACGCGCGCGCCCGGCGGCGAGCGGCTTGCCCCAGCCGGCCTTCTCGGCCGCGAGCTTGAGCACCGCCGCATGGCGCGGCATGTCGCCGAGCAGCGAGAGGCGGAAGGCTACCGGGTCCTGCTTGAGCTCGTGCGCCAGCTCGTCGATGAACCCTTCGGAGAAGAAGGCGTTGTGCGAGTGGCCCACCGCGCGCCAGAAGCCGATGGGCACGCCGCTCTTCGTCGCCACGTGTGCAATGCGCTGGTGCGGGATGTCGTAAGGCAGGTCGAACAGGCCCTCGCTCGCGGTCTTGTCGGGCGCGTCGATGGGGCCGGCGAGCGCCGGCAGGCCACGCTCGATCCAGCGCGGCGTGATCAGGTCGCCGGCGCTCGTGATCGCAAGCCCGCTCACCGCGCCCTTGTCGTCGATGCTCGCCTGCAGCACCGCCGCGCCAGCAGGGCGGTAGAAGTCGTGCGTGGTGTCTTCCTCGCGCGTCCAGGTGAGCTGCACCGGTCGGCCGTTGGTCTCCATCGCGATGCGCACCGCCTGGCCCACCACGTCGACCTCCAGCCGGCGCCCGAAACCGCCACCCAGGTAGGTGAGGTGCAGCACCACGTTGCGAACGTCGACGCCGGCCACGCGCGCGGCCATCGCCCGCGCCATGTCGGGCACCTGCGTCGGCACCCAGATGTCGACCCGACCGTCCTTCACCCGCGCCGTGCAGTTCATCGGCTCGAGCGCCGCATGCGCGAGGTAGGGCGCGTGGTAGACGGCCTCGATGCGGCGGGTGGCGGCCTGGCCCGCGGCCTTCACGTCGCCACGCGTGTGGAAGGCGAAGCCGCCCTGCCGCGCGGCCGCCTCGCGCGCCGTGGCGTCGAGCGCGGCGGCGATGCGGGCCGTGTCGACAGTGCCGGCGGGCGGCGCGCGCCATTCGATGTCGAGCGCCTGCGCGCCCTGCTTGGCGTGCCAGGTGCTGCGGCCCACCACCGCCACCGCGGCGGTCGAGCCGCCGAAGGAATTCAAGCGCACCACGCGCTCGACGCCGGGCAGCTTCATCGCCGCCTCGACGCCGATGCGCCCCGGGCTGCCGCCGAGGATGGGGCAGTGCCGCACCGAGGCGAAGAGCTGGCCGGGCTCGCGCACGTCGATGCCGAAACGTGCGCTGCCGTTGACCTTCTCGGCAATGTCGGTGCGCGGCGCGCGCGTGCCGATCAGGCGCCAGGCCTTCGGGTCCTTGGGCCGCACGGTGCTGACCGGCGTGGCCGCGGCCTCGCGGGCCAGTTCGCCGAAATGCGCGCTCTTGCCGGCGGCGGCATGGCTGACCACGCCGTCGACGATCTGCAGTTCCTCGCGCGGCAGCTTCCACTGCAGCGAGGCAGCCCCCAGGAGTTGCGCACGTGCCGTGGCCGCGGCCAGGCGCAGCACGTCCCAGGCGTCCGCCACGCTCGACGAACCGCCGGTCACGCTGATGCCGAGCTCGCGCGCGACCTTGCCGACGATCCAGCGGCCGGCCTTCGCGCCGTCGCTCTCGCGGCCGGGTTCGGTGTCTTTCGGGTGCAACGGCAGGCTGCCGACGAACATGGCCACGTTGCCGTAGATCTTGTCGGGGCCGGCGGGGGTGAGCAGCACCTTGTCGAGCGAGATGTCGAGCTCCTCGGCCACCAGCATGGCCAGCGCCGTGTGCACGCCCTGGCCCATCTCGCTGCGGTTCATCGCCAGCAGCACGTGGCCGGCGGGGTCGATCTTGAGCCAGCCGTTGAGCGCGACCGGGCCGCTCGCGGCGGGCGGCCGCGGCGCGCTGCCCAGGCGGCTGCGCGGGGGCATCACCCCCCAGCCGACGACCAGCGCACCGGTGGCCCCGGCGCCCAGCAACAAAAGGCTGCGCCGCTTCATGGGCCCCTCCTGGCACTGCGTGACATCCTCCCCGCGGGAGGACGAGCGCCCCCTTCGGGTGGCCGGGCGGGGGCGCTCACAGCGAAGCCCCGCTGCGCAGCGACTTCGCCGCCGACTTGATGGCCTCGCGGATGCGCGGGTAGGTGCCGCAGCGGCAGAGGTTGGTGATGGCCGCATCGATGTCGGCGTCGGACGGGTTGCGGTTCTTGGTCAGCAGGTCGGCCGCGGCCATCAGCATGCCGCTCTGGCAGTAGCCGCACTGCGGCACCTGGTGGTCGATCCAGGCCTTCTGCAGCGGGTGCAGTTGCGAGGCCGTGCCCAGGGCTTCGATGGTGCGCACCGGTTTGCCGACGACGGTGCCGACCGGCGTCACGCAGGCGCGCACGGCCTGGCCGTCGACGTGCACCGTGCACGCGCCGCAAGCCGCCACGCCGCACCCAAACTTGGTGCCGGTGAGATGCAGCATGTCGCGCAGCACCCACAGCAGGGGCATGTCGGCCGGCACGTCGGCATCGGGCAAAGTGTGGGGCTGGCCGTTGACGCTGAGGTCCATCGCGGTCTTCTCCTGACGGGGTGGCGCATTCTCAGCCAATCGCCGTGGGGGGATCACCCCACACAATGCGACGGCACCAACTGTTGCAGGTACGGCGCTTGCATACAAGTTGACCGTCAGTCCCGACACCCCGTTCCATACCCACAACACACGACCGCTGGAGCCTCTCGCCATGCCCCGCCCGACCCTGTCCTGTTCCGCCAAACCCGTCGCGCTCGCCGCCGCCGCGCTGTGCCTGTCGTCCCTGCCTGCCCAGGCCCAATCGGTCTCGCTCTACGGCCTGATCGACGTGTCGGCCGGCCAGTTCCAGGATGCCGGCACGGCCAAGGTGAGCCGTGTCGAAAGCGGCAAGAAGACCACCAGCTACTTCGGCTTTTCCGGCAAGGAACCGCTGAGCAGCACGCTCAAGGCCAAGTTCGCGATCGAGGGCTTCCTGCTGGCCGACACCGGCGCTTCGGGCCGTTTCGGTGGCGACGCGTTCTGGGCCCGCGCGGCCTGGGTGGGCCTGGAAGGCGACTTCGGCTCCACCGTGCTCGGCCGCACCACCAACCAGTACTTCGTCTCCACGCTGATCTTCAACGCCTTCGGCGATTCGTTCGGCTTCTCGCCGTCGATCCGCCAGGTGCTGGTGCCCAAGGCGGCGATGCTGCCCTTCCTGGGCGACACGGGCTGGAGCAACTCGCTGCTCTATTCGAGCCCGGTGTCGGGTGGCCTGAGCTTCAACCTGCAGGGCGCGCTCGGCGAAGGCAGCGCCTCGGCGGTGGGCCGCAGCGTGGGCGGCAACGTTCTGTACTTCGGCGGCCCGCTGTCGGCCACCGTGGCCTACCAGCGCGTGAAGCACGGCCTGAGCGCCTTCACGCCGGCGATCGTGTCCGCCGGCTTCGAGTACCAGGACGCCGCCACCATCGGGGCCGCCTACGACTTCAAGGTGGCCAAGCTCTTCGCGCAGTACAGCCTCGTGAAGACCGAAGCTGCCACCGACACCGAGACGAACTACTTCGGCCTGGGCCTCTCGGTGCCCGTCGGCCCGGGCAAGGTGCTCGCGCAATATGGCCAGGCCACCGCCGAGTACCCCACGGCCGACGTCGAGAACAAGACGCTGACCCTCGGCTACGACTACGCCCTGTCGAAGGCGACCGACGTGTACGCCGTGTACATGCACGACAAGCTCACCGGCGCGTCGAACGGCAACACCGTCGCGCTCGGCCTGCGGGTCAAGTTCTGATCGGGCGCACGGCCGCGGGCAGCGCGGCCGTGTGGGTCAGGCGTTCGCCGGCTTGAAGTAGCGGGCCTCCAGCGCCTTGGCGTTGGTGAGGTGCAGTCTCACCATCAGGCGCTCCAGCCAGGTCAGCGGCTGGATGCGCCCGTCGGGCATCGCCAGCACCGGGCCGAGGATGGGCTCGTCTTCGATCCGGGACTCCTGGTATTCGCGGGCGGTGGTGACGTCGCTCATGAGACCTCCTCTGTGTCGAACCGGGAAGCGTTGCGGCACGGCGCGTGCCTGTAACGAGTTGTAGTCTACGGGGAGGAATGCACACCCGGAAGGGGATCCGCCCCCTGGCTAACCCTGGGCGCCGACCTGGGTCACACTGCGGCCATGTCCGCCACCGCCCTCGCCCACCTGCCGCCCAGCGGCCCGACCGAGTTGCTCTTCCTGCTGTTCCACGGCGTGGGGCAGGACGCCTCCGCCATGACCCCGCTCGCCCAGCGGCTTGCGGCCGAATACCCGCAGGCGGCCGTGATCTGCCTCAACGCACCCGACGCCTACGAGGGCCATGGCGGCAAGGGCTGGCAATGGTTTTCGCCGATCGGCCTGACCGAGGTGCGCCGTGTCGAGCGCGTAGCCGCTGCGCTGCCGCGTTTCATCGGCCTCGTGCGCTCGCTGCAGCAGCAGTTCCACCTCGGCTGGGCGCGCACCGCGCTGGCCGGCTTCTCGCAGGGCGCGGTGATGTCGCTCGAAGCGGTGCAGGCCGAGCCGGCACTCGCCGGCCGCGTGCTCGCCTTCGCCGGTCGCCACGCCACGCCGCCGGCGCACGCGCCGGAAGACACCACGGTGCACCTCTTCCACGGCATGGCCGACACGGTGATCCCGCCCGGCCCGGCCATCGACTCGGCCGAACGCCTGGTCGCGCTCGGCGGCGACGTGACCGCCGACGTGCTGCCCCACATCGGCCACGAGCTGCACCCGCTGCTGATGGACAAGGCCATCGAGCAGCTGCGCACCTTCCTGCCGAAGAAGGTGTGGCGCGAGGCGATGAGCGAGGCACCGCTGATCGCGGGCAGCGCGTCGAGCCGCGACCTCGATCGCTAGTCCAGCGAGACCTCGGCCCGTACCGCGCCCGCGCGGTCGGCGCGTGCACTCAGCGCCAGGCGCGTGCCCTTGGGCGCCCGCACCACCCACTCACCCACCGCACGGTCCGCCGTCACCTCGCGCTGCGGCAGGAAGGCCTGCAGCGACGCGGGCGGCGCATGGCCTTCGAGCTGCGGGCCTTCGAGGCGCTCCTGGCCGCTGACGAGCGACACCGCCGGGTCGCCGGCGGGCAGGTGGATCTCGAAGACCACGCCGCGCACCACCTTGCGCTCGACCGCGCGCTTGGTCACGTAGGCCGGCAGCCAGCCGCTGTTGCCCACCGCGAAGCGCACGCGCCAGGTGTCGGGCCCGAGCGCGCGCACCTCGGTGCGCAGCACCTCCAGCTTGGGCAGCGAGAGCGCGATCTGCGTCATCCACTTCGGGAAGCGCGCCGCCTCGCGCTCGCGCAGGTGTGGCGGCGGGTTGCGCCAGTAGTTCATCTTGTCCCAGCCGCCGATCTCGACTGCCCCGAGCTGCGGGTGGTGGAAGGGTTTCCAGTCGACGTGGGCGAGGCCGCCGCACTGCTCGTCGCTCCACTTGAGCAGCTTCAGGTCGTCTTCCACCGGGTGCTCGCGGTACCAGTCGATCCACTTGTAGTCGGTGATGCCGGCTTCGCGGTTGGGCGCCCACATCTCCACCACCCAGAAGAGCGCGCCCAGGTGCTCGTAGAGCCAGTCCTGCGTGCCGGTGATGATCTCTTTCGGGTGGTACTTGAAGTCGTGCCAGATGCTGATCGCGGGGTAGCCGGTCAGCTTCTCGCCCAAGGCACTGAAGCGCTTGTAGGCCCACAGGTCTTCGGGCGTCATGTCGTCGTCGCCATGCGTGCCCGGCGGGCGCAGGATCACGCCGCTGTGCGTGTGGTAGCTGATGCCGGCGCCGATGTTGGGGTGCTCGAAGATGAAGTTGACCATCGCCCGCACCTCGGGCTCGCTGGTCGGGTAGGGGCCGGCACCCACCTGCTCGTGCTCCTGCCGCCAGCCGGCGGGGAAATTGCGGTTGAGGTCCAGG
>DASWSY010000575.1:0-4486 GCA_036402415.1 Rhizobacter sp.
GTAATGTCGGTCGGGGCCGAGGCTGCGGGGGCTGGCAGCAAGTAGTGAGCCAGCTCAAGTGGCGCTCAGCCGTGTTCGTTCAGCCGGGCCAGCTCGTCTTCCGTGAAGCCGGCAGCGAGGCGGGCAGCCTCGTTGAACGGCGGACGCAGGCGCGGCGCCTCGTGACGGCGGGTGAGCTCGGCATAGTGCTGCACCGAGTCGAGCCCTTGCCGTTCGCACAGCCAGCGGTACCAGCGGTTGCCGATCGCGACGTGGCCGACCTCGTCGCGCAGGATGATGGCGAGGATCTCCACCGCACGAGGGTCGCCGGCCTTGGCGAACTTCGCCTGCAGCGGTGGGGTGGCGTCGAGCCCGCGGGCTTCGAGCGTGCGCGGCACGAGGGCCATGCGTGCCGTCACGTCGCTGGCGGTGCGCTGGGTCATGAGCCACAAGCCGTCGTGTGCGTCGAAGTCGCCGTAGTCGTGGCCGAGGCTTTGCAAGTGCTCGCGCAGCAGGCTGAAGTGCAGGGCCTCCTCGCTCGCCACGCGCAGCCAGTCGGCGTAGAAGAGGCCGGGCATGCCGTCGAAGCGGAAGGCGGCGTCGAGCGCCAGGTTGATCGCGTTGAACTCGATGTGGGCGATGGCGTGCAGCAACGCCGCCCGGCCCTCTGGCGTGTAGGGCGTGCGCGACGGCACCTGCTTCGGCGGCACGAGCCGCGGGCGTGCGGGACGACCGGGCAGGCCGGGAGGCGCCTCGATCCGCTCGGCGGGATCGATGAGGCTGCGGTCCAGGTCGGCGAAAAGCGCGCGCGCTTCGGCGGCCTTGGTCGCAGGGTCCTGCAGGCACAAGACCTCGAGGGCGCGGCGGCGGGGGTTCATCCCTAAAATTATCCGCTTCGCCCTCAGGACGTTCCCATGGCCCTCTATCAACTTGGCGACGAGTCGCCCGACATCGCCGACTCCGCCTGGGTCGCCGACAGCGCCCAGCTCATCGGCGCGGTGACGCTGGAAGACAACGCGAGCGTCTGGTTCGGCGCGGTGCTGCGAGGCGACAACGCGCGCATCACCGTCGGCCGCAACACCAACGTGCAGGACGGCACGGTGATCCACTGCGACACCGGCTACCCCTGTACCCTCGGCGAGAACGTGACGGTGGGCCACCAGGTGATGCTGCACGGCTGCACCATCGGCGAGGGCTCTCTCGTGGGCATCCAGTCGGTGATCCTGAACGGCGCGAAGATCGGCAAGCACTGCATCGTCGGTGCTGGTGCGCTGGTCACCGAAGGCAAGGAGTTCCCCGACGGATCCATGATCCTCGGCTCGCCCGCCAAGGTGGTGAAGACGCTCACGCCCGAGCAGATCGAGCGCTTGAAGTTGAGCGCGTTGCACTATGTCGAGAACGCCAAGCGCTACAAGGCGGGGCTGAAGAAGATCCGATGAACAAAGATCTCTGTTTACGCACGAGCCCGGCGCCGGGCCGCCCCAAGGCGGGCTCGATCCCCTCGGGGTATCGCTCGCGGCATGCCGCGAGCGAGGGGCTGACATGAGCGAACTCCACAAGTTCTTGTTCGAGGGCCTGCCGGTGCGCGGGCTGCTGGTGCGCCTGACGGGCGACTGGCGCGAGGTGCTGGCGCGCCGCGAGTCGGCGCAGGACGCCTTTCCGGCGCCCGTGCGCGAACTGCTCGGCGAGATGGCCGCAGCGGGCGTGCTGATGCAGTCCAACATCAAGTTCGATGGTGCGGTCGTCATGCAGATCCACGGCGAGGGGCCGGTGAAGCTGACGGTGGCCGAGGTGAAGTCGGACCTCACCTTCCGTGTCACCGCCAAGGTGACGGGGGAGATGCCTGCGATGCCCCGGCTCGACACGCTGGTCAACGTGAACGGCAAGGGCCGCTGCGCCATCACGCTCGACCCGCGCCAGAAGCTCCCGGGCCAGCAACCCTACCAGGGCGTGGTGGCGCTGCATGGCGACCAGGGCGAGCCGCTGCACCGCCTGAGCGAGGTGCTCGAACACTACATGCTGCAGTCGGAGCAACTCGACACCAAGCTCATCCTCGCTGCCAACGACGAGGTGGCCGCAGGCCTCCTGATCCAGCGCCTGCCGGTGGAAGGCGCGGGCAACATCGGCGCTCGCAACGAGGACGACATCGGCCGGGACGAAGACTACCGGCGCATCTCGATGCTGGCCGCCACGCTCACGAGCGAAGAGTTGCTCACGCTCGATGCCGACACCATCCTGCGCCGCCTGTTCTGGGAAGAGAAGGTCGTGCGCTACGAGCCGCTGCGCCCGCGCTTTGCCTGCAGTTGTTCGCGCGAGCGTGTGGGCAACATGCTCAAGTCGCTGGGCCGCGAGGAGATCGACGGCATCGTCGTCGAGCAGGGCCGGGTCGAGATCGGCTGCGACTTCTGCGGCGTGAAGTACCACTTCGACGCGGTGGACGTGGGCGAGCTCTTCACCCCGCAGAGCCGGCAGCAACCCGGCACCACCACGCTCAACTGACGAACCTTCCAACCGGGACACGACCATGGGCTACGCACTGCTGAAGATGCTGCACTGGGGCACGGTCGTGATCTGGCTGGGCGGCATGTTCTTCGCGCTCTTCTGCCTGCGACCGGCCGCGGGCAGCCTGCCACCGCCGGTGCGCGTGCCCTTCATGGCCGATGCGCTCGGGCGCTTCCTCGGGATCGTGCTGTGGGTGGCGCTGCTCGCCATCGGCAGCGGCGGCGCGATGCTGTGGCGTGTGGCCCAGACCACCCGCCAGACCGGCATGGCCTTCAACGTGCCGGCCGACTGGCTCTTCATGGCCGGCATGGGCGTGCTGATGCTCGTGGTCTACGGGTTCATCCGCTTCGTGCTCTTCGCACGGCTGCAGCGTGCCGTGAGCGCACAGGACTGGCCGGCCGGGGGAGCGGCCTTGAACGAAATCCGCTTCTGGGTCGGCGCGAACCTCGTGTTCGGCGCGCTGATCGTGGTGGCGGTGGCCCTGGGGCAGGCGAGCTAACGGTCCCCGCGCGCGAGCAGATGGCGCTCGCAGCCCGCGTCGCCGCAGCGTTCGCAGACCCACTGCCACGGGCGCGGCGGCGAGTCGTCCGGCAGTGCATGGCCGACTGCGGCAAGCGCGCAGCGCAGCCGCTGCGGCCCTTCACCGCTGACCACGGCATAACCCACGCCCGCACGCGCGAGGCTGGCGCGCAACAGCGCCGTGACCGGCTCGCGCACGTGTTCACCGTCGCGCATGTGGCCGTCGGCTTCCCACGGCAGGTCGAGCGAGGTCAGCAGCGTGTGCCGGTAGCGGCGTTGCGAGGCTTCCGCGTCGGCGTAGAGGCTCGTGTCGCCGAAGATCAACTCGCTGTAGACGGCGATCATCAGCGCGGAGGTGTCGGCGACCACGATGGCGTGATCGGCCGCCGCCGCGTCGATGCGGCGAGCCTGCTCCTGCGCGATGGCGGCCTGCTCGTGGACCTCCGGTGTACGCCCGTGGACGATGCAGAACTCGCGCAGGTATTCGTCGACGCGCACGGCATCGAGGCCCTTGCGTCGAAGCGCCTCGGTCAGCTCGGCGGCCAAGGTGGTCTTGCCGGTGCTCTCGGCGCCGACGATGGCGATGACCTCGCTCATGCCGCGGCGGCCAGCCGCCGCCACGCGCGCAGGCCCGCGACCGACATCACGATGAAGATGGTGTAGAGCACCACGGTCAGCCACAGGCCCTTGTAGGCGAAGAGGCCGACGCTGACCGCATTGACCACCAGCCAGGCGGCCCAGTTCTCGACGTACTTGCGGCCCAGCAACCACTGGCCGAGCAGGCTGGCGGCGGTGGGGAAGGCGTCCCACCAGGGCACGTCGGTGTCGGTGGTGCGCGCGAGGAAGAGGCCGGTCAAGGGCCACGCCACGGCGAGTGCCGCCACCAGGCCCCAGCGGGCGCTTGGCGCGAGCGATCGCACCTGCAGCGGCCGGCCGTCGTCCTGGGTGCCGCGCAGCCATTGCCACCAGCCCCAGCTCGCCACCACGACGAAGAAGATCTGCAGGCCGGCTTCACCGTAGAGCTTGCTGTTCCAGAACAGCAGGAAGTACAGCAGCGAGCTCGCGATGGCGAGCGGCCACGCGACGGGGTTGACGCGGATGTTGCACACCACCATCAGCACCGCGAGCCCGAAGGCCACGATCTCCAGCCAGGTGACGGGCGAGCCGAGAAGCGTGAAGGGCGCGGCGAAGAGCGGCTGCAGCGACAGCAGCAGGGCGTCCATCCGGAGGGTCAGCGCTTGGGGGTGACCTGGACGTAGATCTCGTCCGGCTTGACCATGCCGAGCTCGGAGCGCGCCTTCTCCTCCACCATCTCCAGGCCTTCCCTCAGGTCGCGCACCTCCGCAGCGAGCTGCTCGTTGCGCGTGCGCGCCGACTCGTTGGCAGTCTTCTGGTCGGCCAGCTTGGACTGCAGCTCCATCACGCGCGGCACGCCACCCTTGCCGAACCACAGCTCGGCATGCACCAGCCCCAGCAGCACCAGCAG
>DASWSY010000576.1:0-1886 GCA_036402415.1 Rhizobacter sp.
AGGGCGGCTCGGCGAGGCCGCCCTCGTCGCGCTCCTCGCTCTCGCCCGGCGGCTCCTGCAGCCCGCCTTCGCTGGAACGCTGCGTGGCCTCGCCGGCGCCCATCTGCTGCAACCCGGTTTCGGCCGGCGCGGCCTCGACCTGCGTCGCCACGCGGTAGCTCAGCAGGGCCACCACCACGAAGACGATCAGCGGCAGCAGCGCCACGAACAACTGCCGCAGCAGGTAGGCGGTCGGCACGTTGGCATTGCGCCGGCCCTTCAGCGCCGACATCAGCGCCGGCAGGGCAGCACGCTCGCCGGTGAGGCCCAGCTCGAGCATCGGCTGCGGCAGGGGCACCCGGCGCTCCTCGGCGGTGAGCGGCGGCGCCATGTTCGGCCGCAGCTTGGCCAGGATGACGACGTAGACGATGTACAGGCCCGCGAGCATCAGCCCCGGGAAGAAGGCGCCCGCATAGAGCTGCACCACCGACACGCCGGCGGTGGCGCCGTAGACGATCAGCAGCACCGAGGGCGGGATGAGGATGCCCAGGCAGCCACCGGCGGTGATGGCCCCGGCCGACAGGCGCACGTCGTAGCCGGCACGCAGCATGGGCGGCAGCGCCAGCAGGCCCATCAGCGTGACGACCGCGCCGACGATGCCGGTGGCGGTGGCGAAGATGGCGCAGGTGACGAGCGTGGCCACCGCCAGCGACCCCGGCACGCGCGCGAGCGACAGGTGCAGGCTCCTGAAGAGCTTCTCGATGAGGTTGGCCCGCTCCACCAGGTAGCCCATGAAGACGAAGAGCGGGATGGCGATGAGCACGTCGCTCGCCATCACCGAGAACGCACGCTGCACCATCAGGTCCAGCGTCTGCGTCATCGCGCCCCCGGCCGTCTGCCCGCCCGAGTGGTAGGCGAAATAGGCGAAGAGCATGCCCATGCCCATCAGCGTGAAGGCGGTAGGAAAGCCCAGCATGATCGCCACGACCACCAGCGCGAGCATCACGAGGCCGATGTGGCCGTTGGTGATCTCGTCCACGCTCACGAGCATGAACAGCACCCCGGCCGTGATGACGGCCATCAGGCTGAAGCCGAACCACAACTCCTTGCGCAGCTTCATGCACCCTCCTGGCGCTGGGCTGTGGGCAGCGGGCGCGGCGTGTCGCCGGCCAGGGCATCGACGTCGGTCACGTGGACCATCTCCTTGAGCTTGTCGACGTCGACCTCCTCCACGTCTTCCTCGCGCGCCGGCCACACGCCGTCTCGCAGGCACAGCACGCAGCGCGCGATCTCCACCAGCCCCTGCAGCAGCAGCATCGCGCCGGCCAGGGGGATCACGAACTTGAACGGGTAGACCGGCAGCGGGTCGGCGTTGAAGGTCTGCTCGCGCATGGCGAGCGACTCGTTGAAATACGTCCAGCCGGCCCAGGTGAGCGCCACGATGCCGGGCAGGAAGAAGACGATGTAGAGCACGAGGTCGATCGTCGCCTGCGTGCGCGGACGGAAGAAGCCGTAGAGCACGTCGCCGCGCACGTGGCCCGACTTGGCGAGCGTGTAGGCGCCAGCGCACATGAACAGCGTGCCGTAGAGCATGATCTGCGCGTCGAGCACCCAGGCGTGCGGCTTGTTGAGCACGTAGCGGGAGAACACCTCGGCCGAGATCAGCAGCGTGAGCGCCAGCGCGGCCCATGCCGCGACCTTGCCGAGCCAGGTGGAGAGCTTGTCCACCGAAAAGAGAATTCGCTGCATCCGTCAGTCCTGCTGAAACACGAACGGGGCGCCGCCCTGTGGCAGCGCCCCGGTGGAAGGTCGACCGGAGTCGGTCAGCCCTTCTTCGCCGCCGGCTTGCGGCCGAAGTAGTGGTTGTAGGCCATCTTGAAGTCGACCAGGTAGTCGTTCTGCCACTG
>DASWSY010000577.1:0-2212 GCA_036402415.1 Rhizobacter sp.
CTGTCGGCCGCGGATGAGAAGTACTTGCTCTCGCTTGGGCTATAATCCTGGGTTTTCCGATCCTCTGCCCCGGAGAGGTGAGCCACCTGGCCACCCAGATCAATCAAGACCCGCGCTGGCACGATCACTAGGAGCTTTTCGTGAACCTCATCCAGACCCTCGAGCAAGAAGAAATTGCTCGCCTCGGCAAGAAGATCCCCGAGTTCGCCCCCGGCGACACCGTGATCGTCAGCGTCAACGTCGTCGAAGGTACCCGCAAGCGCGTCCAGGCCTATGAAGGCGTGGTCATCGCCAAGCGCAACCGCGGCCTCAACTCCAGCTTCATCGTGCGCAAGATCTCCAGCGGCGAAGGCGTGGAGCGCACGTTCCAGCTCTACAGCCCGCTGATCTCGAACATCGAGGTCAAGCGCCGCGGCGATGTGCGCCGCGCGAAGCTGTACTACCTGCGCGAACGTTCGGGCAAGTCGGCACGCATCAAGGAGAAGCTGGCCTGATTGCCGCAGCGGCATCGGCCCACTTCTGAAAGCCGCCTCACGAGGCGGCTTTTTCGTTTCCAATTCCGCATGGCCCTGAGTTTCGATCCGCTTGCCCTGCCTGTCGATTCGATCGACGACCACCTGCCGGCCGTGTCGCTGGACGAGTTGCGCTCCGAGGCGCTGCGCCGCCGCTTCGTGACACCGCCGGTCTGGTCGCCCGAGATCGCGGTCGAGCGGCAGTTCATCGAACGCCCGCCCACCCATGCCTCGGTGCTGGTGCCGCTGACGCAGCGCGACGAGGGCCTGGCCGTGCTGCTCACCCAGCGCACCGATCACCTGCATGACCATCCGGGGCAGGTGAGCTTTCCGGGCGGCCGCGCCGAGCCGGGCGACGCCGACGCCGTGGCCACCGCGCTGCGCGAGGCGCAGGAAGAGATCGGCCTCTTGCCCTCGTTCGTGGACGTGATCGGCCAGTTGCCGACCTACACCACCGGCACCGGCTTCATCGTGACCCCGATCGTTGGCGTGCTGCAACCCGGTTACGGCCTGAACCCGGATCCGTTCGAGGTGGCCGAGGTGTTCGAGGTGCCGCTGTCCTTCCTGATGAACCCGGCCAACCACCGCTGGCACTCCATCGAAACGGCCGGCGTCCGGCGCGAGTTCCTGTCGATGCCCTGGACCGGGCCCGACGCGACCGGGCAGCTCCGCCAGTATTTCGTCTGGGGGGCGACGGCGGCGATGTTGCGCAATCTCTACCGCTTCCTCGCCGCGTAAACGCGCGCCGCTATCATCGGCCGCACATGAGCTTTTTCGCCGTCCTGTTCGCGCTCCTGATCGAGCAGCTCAAGCCCCTGCCACGCATCAATTTCGTCCACGACTCGCTGCGGGGATGGATGCACTGGACTGGCCGCAACTTCGATGCGGGCCGCGACCACCATGCATGGGTGGTCTGGTGCGTCACGGCGCTGGTGCCGGCCTTGCTGGCCTGGGGCATCTACCTGGTGGCGCTCGAGTTCGGCTTCGTCGCCGCGCTCCTGTGGAACGTGGCCGTGCTTTACGTGACGATGGGCTTTCGCCAGTTCAGCCACTACTTCACCGACATCCGCGATGCCTTGCAGCGCGGCGACGAGGCAACGGCCCGCTCGCTGCTCGCGGAATGGCGCCACCTCGACGCGAGCGAACTGCCGCGCACGGAGCTGCTGCGCCATGTCATCGAGCACTCGTTGCTGGCCGCGCACCGGCACGTCTTTGGCGTCTTCCTCTGGTTCGTGGTGCTGTCCACCCTGGGGCTCGGCCCGGCGGGCGCCGTGCTCTACCGCATGGCCGAGTTCGCGAGCCGCTACTGGGGCTTCAAGAGCCGCGTGGTCGGCCTGCCCAGCAACGAGCGCCTGCTGGCGCTGTCGCAGCGGCTCTTCAGCCTGATCGACCACATCCCGGCGCGTTTGACCGCCTTTGGCTTCGCGGTGGTGGGCAACTTCGAGGAGGCGGTGGCCTGTTGGCGCCGCGACGCCCATCTCTGGAAGCACGCCAACGAAGGCATCATCCTCGCTGCTGCGGCTGGCGCCGTGGGGGTCCAACTGGGGGGCGCGGCGGCGCCGGGCGTGACACCGGACCGCTCCAAGACCTTCGACAGCGGCACGTCGCCCGACGAGGTGGGCGCTGAAGGTTCGACCCCGGGCCTGCCGCCGCAGATGGGCCACCTGCAAAGCGTGGTGGGGCTCGTGTGGCGCTCGGTC
>DASWSY010000578.1:0-7518 GCA_036402415.1 Rhizobacter sp.
CGCCGGTGAAGAGCGCCACCAGCGCGAGCACGGTCAGGTTCACGCGGTAGGCGCGCGACATGTTGGAGGCGCGCTCGGCCGATTCGTCGGGCGAGGCGGCGCGCACGCCCTCGGGCAGCGCGAGCGATTGCAGCACCGCCGCGCGGTCGGCACCGGGGCGCAGGCGCACGTCGATGCGGCTCAGGCGGCCGAGCCAGTCGAAGGCCGCCTGCACGGCGGCGATGTCCATCACCACGAGAGGCGGCCCGCCGGCGCCGACGCGGCCTTGCACCTTCACCGGCACGTCGCCTTCGGGCGAGCGCAGCTGCAAGGTGCTGGCGCCGGCGAAGCGCTGCTGCGCCGCGCCGTTGAGAAACGCCGCGTCGCGCGAGAGCGGCGCCAGCCGGTCGGCGCCGTCGTTCACCTGCGGCATCAGCGCGGGCGCCACCGGCGCGGCCGAGAGCACGTCGAGCCCCAGCAGCTTCACCGGCACGCGCTCGCCCGAGGCCGTCTGCGCCTGCGTGTCGAGCTCGATCACCGGGCTGGCGACGGCCACCTGCGGGTGCTGGGCCACGCGCGCATAGAGCGATTCGTCGAAGCCGCCGGCTTGCGCGCGCAGCTCGAAGTCGGGCTGGCCGTTCACCGAGCGCACCGCCGCGCCGAACTCGGCCAGCGCCGACTGGTTGATGAGCTGCACCGAGAACGCGAGCGCCACGCCGAGCATGACCGAGAGCAGCGCGGTCAGCAGCCGCCCGGGCTGCCGCCGCCAGGCCGGCCAGGAGAACTGGCGCAGCAGGCCGGCGATGGGAGATGCGCTCATGCGCCCTCGTGCAAGCCGTCGCGCCGCAGCGTGAGCACGCGGTCGGCGTGGGCCGCGGCGTGTGCCGAGTGCGTGACCAGCACGCAGGCCGCGCCTTGCTCGCGCACCTGTGCCGCCAGCAGCGACATCATCTTCTCCGCGGTCTCGGGGTCGAGGTTGCCGGTGGGCTCGTCGGCGAGGATGAGCTTGGGCGAATGCACGAGCGCACGCGCCAGCGCCACGCGCTGCAACTGGCCGCCGGAGAGCGTCTTCGGCAGCCGTTCACCCAGGTCGGCCAGGCCCACGGCGGCGAGCATCGCGCGCACGCGGGCGTCGTCGGGCCGGCCCTGCAGCAGCAGCGGCAGGCCCACGTTGTGCGCCACGCTCAGGTGCGGCAGCACGTGGAAGGCCTGGAAGACGAAGCCGAGCTGGTTGCGCCGGAAGACGGCCTGCTCGGGCTCGGGCAGGGCCGTGATGGGCGTGCCGCCGATGTGCACGGTGCCGCCGTCGATGCTGTCGAGCCCGGCGATGCAGTTGAGGAAGGTCGACTTGCCCACGCCCGATTCGCCGAGGATGGCGACGAACTCGCCGTGGCCGAGCGTGAGCTCGACGTTGCGGAAGACGGGGATGTCGCCATAACGCTTGGCGAGCCCGCGCACCGCCAGCAGCTCAGCCATGCCCCATCGCCTGCGCATGCGCCCGCGCAAGCGCCACCACCTGCTGCGTCGCATCGGCCGCTTCGCAGGCCACCACCTGGCGTTGCGGCATGCCGCGCAGCCAGGTGATCTGGCGCTTGGCGAGCTGGCGCGTGGCGGCGATGCCACGCTCGGGCAGGTCGTAGAGGTCGTCGGCGTCGAGCGCTTCCCAGGTCTGGCGGTAGCCCACGCAGCGCATCGAGGGCAGGTCGGCATGCAGGTCGCCACGTGCGCGCAGCGCCTGCACTTCGTCCACCAGGCCGTGTTCGAGCATCGTGTGGAAGCGCTGCGCGATGCGCTCGTGCAGCCAGGCGCGGTCGGTCGGCTCCAGCGAGATGAGCGGGGCATGGGCCAGCACCTTCTTCTCGCTGTGGAAGGACGACAGCGGCTGGCCGCTCACGCGGTAGACCTCCAGCGCACGCGTGATGCGCTGCTGGTCGGCGGGTTTCAATCGTGCGGCGGTCACCGGGTCCACCCGCTGCAACTCGCGGTAGAGCGCGTGCAGGCCCTGGCGTTCGAGCTGCTCGTAGAGCTCGGCGCGCACGCCGCGGTCGGCGGCGGGCATGGCGTCGAGCCCTTCGAAGAGCGCCTTGTAGTACAGCATCGTGCCGCCCACGAGCAGCGGCAGCCGGCCGCGTGCTCGGATCTCGGCGATGAGCCGCTGCGCGTCGTGCACGAAGCGAGCGGCCGAATAGGCCTCGGCCGGGTCGATGAGGTCGATGAGGTGGTGCGGGGCGCGGGCGCGTTCCTCGGGGCTGGGCTTGGCGGTGCCGATGTCCATGCCGCGGTAGACGAGGGCCGAGTCGACGCTCACGATTTCGACCGGCAGCGTGTCGGCGATCGCCAGCGCCGCGGCGGTCTTGCCCGAGGCCGTGGGGCCGGCGAGGCAGAGGTAGGCGTGCGTGCTCATGCTGGCGCAGCCGTGGCACGTTGCGGTTCGCCGTGGCGCTGCACCAGCGTCCAGGCCACGAGGGCGATGCCCACGCCGAACACGCCCACGCCGAGCGTCATCGGGTACACGGTGCCGTCGAGGTGCTGGCCGAGCCAGGTGCTCACGAGAAAGGCGCTCACCGACATGCCGAAGCCCGAGAGCGACGCGGCCGTGCCGGCCTTCTCGGGGAAGGGGCCGACCGCACCGGCCTGCCCGCAGGGCTGGTGGATGCCGTGGCCCAGCGCATAGAGCCACTGCGGCACCGCGATGGCCCACACGTTGTGAACGCCTGCAAGGCTCAACGCAGCCATGCTCACCCCGCCCGCGAGCGAGAGGCCGCCGCCGATGGCCACCGCGCCGCGCAACCCGTGCGAGAGCAGCAGCCGCCGGCAGAGGAAGGTGCCCGCGGTGTAGGCGATCGAGCTCGACAGCAGGAAGAGGCCGTAGCCGGCGCGCGAGAGCCCCAGCACCTCGATGACCACGAAGGACGAGCCCGCGAGCGTGACGAAGAGGCCGCCATAGGTCAGCGCCGACAGCGCCGCCCAGGCGAGGAAGGTGGGGTGGCTCGCCACGCTGCGCCAGTTGCGCAGCATGGGTGCAATGCGCGTGGCGCTCGGGTTGCGGGCCGGCACGGTCTCTTCGAAGCGCCACAGCACGAGGCCGAGCGCGCCCGCGCCGAAGATCGCCAGCACGGTGAGCGCCGCATGCCAGTTGAGGTATTCGACCAGCACGCCGCCGAGCAGCGGGCTGGCCATGGCGATGACGCCGAGGCCGGTGAGTGCGCGCGACATCACCCGCGCGCCATCGTGCGGCGCATAGAGGTCGCGCACGATCGAGCGCCCGCAGGTCACTGCCGCGGCCATGGCCGCGCCCTGCAGCGCGCGCCACAGCACCAGCCACTCGATGGCCGGTGCGGCGGCACTGAGCACGCTGGCGAGCGTGTAGAGCGAGAGGCCGGCCACCAGCACCGGGCGGCGGCCGTGGCGGTCGGCGAGCGGCCCGCACACGAGCTGGCCGAAGCCGAAGCAGATGATGAGTGCCGACAGCGTGAGCTGCGCCGAGGCGATGTTGGCGCCGAGGTCGCGCGTGAGGGCGGGCAGGGCCGGAAGGTAGAGGTCGGTGGTGACGGGCTGGATGCCCATCAGCAGGGTCAGCAGAAGCACCACCGTCGCGGGGCTCATGCCGTTGCGGTGGGCCGCAGGGGCGGCCGGTGTCGGGGTCATCCGGCGAGGGTAGCAGCCTTGTTAGGATGCCGCTCCCCGACGCGCTTGCTGGAGCAGTACCGATGATGACGAAACCTCGCCGCCTTCTCGCCCTTTGCCTCGCCCTGAGCCTCGGGTTCGTGCAGAGCGTGCAGGCCGTCGAGCTGATCACCGCCGAGCAGGTGGTGCAGCGGGCCCCGTCGTCCGAGGTGCAGGCACGGTTGCATGCCACGCTCGACCGCAGCGACGTGGCCGCGGCGCTGGCCGAGCGGGGCGTGACGGTCGAGCAGGCGCGCGCGCGGGTGGCCGCGCTGAGCGATGCCGAGGCCGCACAGCTGCTCGCCGAGATCGACAAGGCGCCCGCGGGGGCGTCCGGCGAACTGATCGGCACGGTCATCCTGGTGTTCGTGATCCTGGTGTTCTCCGACATCCTCGGCTTCACGCGCATCTTCCCGTTCCTGCGGCCCGCGCGTTGAGTTGACGTGCGACGGCGCGCCTGGCTGACGCTGCCGCTCGCCGGTGTCGCCGGGCTCGCGGGCTGCGCGGTGCAGACCACGGCCGTGCTCGACGCCCCGCCGGCCGGTGTGCCGCGGCGTGCGGAGCTCGAGCGAACGCCCTTCTTCGCGCAGACCGACCTGCATTGCGGCCCGGCCGCGCTCGCCACCGCGCTGGGCGCCATCGGCATCGCGGCATCGCCCGAACGGCTGGGCGACGAGGTGTTCCTTCCTGCGCGCGGCGGCACGCTGCAGGCCGAGATGCTGGCCGGGGCACGCCGGCACGGCGCGGTGGCGGTGCGCGTTCCCGGCACGCTGGAGGCGCTGCTGCGCGAGGTGGCGGCCGGCCACGTGGTCGTGGTGCTGCTCAACCTCGGCCTGGCCATCGCACCGCGCTGGCACTACGCGGTGGTGGTGGGCTACGACCTCGACGCGCGCGAACTGCTGATGCGCTCAGGCACCACGGAGCGCGACCGCATCGCGCTGCGCACCTTCGAGCACACCTGGGCGCGCTCGGCGCGCTGGGGCTTCGTGGCGGTGCAGCCCGGGCGCTGGCCGGTCTCGGCCGCGCCCGATGCGGTGGTGGAGGCCGCGATCGGCTTCGAACGCAGTGCCTCGCCGGCGCCGCGCATCGCCACACGGGCCGCTTCCACCGCGATGCGGCCGCTGATGTAGCCCTCGAGCGTGGCCACGTTGACCTTCTCGTCGCTCTTGATGGCGGCGAGGTCCTGCTGGCAGCGGCTCACCACCTGCAGGCCCATGGCCGTGGGCCGCGGCACCACCACGCTCAGGATGGCGCTCTGGCCCCGCGAGACGAGCGTCTCGATCAGGTCCTGCCCGGCCATCGAGGACGCGTAGAAGAGGCCCTTGTACCGGGCCGCGTGCATCTGGTCGATGATGGCCGCCACCGGGCTCGCGGTGGCGACGAAGAGCACGCAGTCGAGGCTGGCGCCGGCGAGCTTCGCGGCCGCGGCCTGGAACGACGCCGGGTTCTGGTCGACGGCGATCACCTCGCGCGGCGCGATGCCGGCGCCGGCAAGCGCGTCGGTCATCGCGCTCAGGTTCGCCGGGGTGATGCCCACCTGGTGCACCAGGCCCACGCGCAGCAGCGCGCGCTCGCGGGCATAGGTCACCATGCGCTTGAATTCGAGGTCGTGCCCCGCGCGCACGTGGAAGGCGGTGTGCGCCTTCTCGCTGCGCAGGCCCATGGTGCCGCTGGCCGGGCCCACGAGTGGCATCTGCTGCTGCTCGATCGCACCGAGCGCTGCTTCGGCCCCGGCCGCGCTGGTCAGGCCCACGAGGGCCGCCACGTTGGAGCCGAGCAGGGTGTTGACGTTCTGCACGCAGCGCTCGGGCGAGCCGGCGTCGTCGAGCGTGATGAGCTCGAAGCGCGTGCCGCCGGTCTTCGATGCGGCCTCGAACGCGGCCACGATGCCGGCCCGCACGTCGCGTGCTTGCTCGGCGCCAAGCCCCGTCATGGCGGCCGACTGGCCGAACTTGACGACAGCCGCCTGTGCCGCCACGCGGCTGGCAAACCCGGCGCCCAGCGCGCCTGCCATACCCCCGAGGATCAACTCCCTGCGTTTCATGTGTGCACCCTGTGGTCGTTCGTGAACAGGTGCGCATTAGCCGCGGGTTCGGGCGGCGGCGGGGTGTCCGCTTGTTGCAGCGGCGGTGATGCCGCAAGGGTCGGGTCCCCCCTGTTTGCGGGGGAAGGTGCACGGATTCGCCTGGGGGTTTGCCCGCGCGTGCCGGTTACCGGCGGATACGAAGAGGGCGAATCACCGTCCAGTTCGTGGCATCGGGGCGCGGCTAGAAACGCTCGGCGCCTCGCAGATAGCGCCACTGCCCGGGCGGCAGGTCGCCCAGCATCACCTTGCCGATGCGCACGCGTTTGAGGCCCACCACCTTCAGGCCCACGGCTTCGCACATGCGGCGGATCTGCCGCTTCTTGCCTTCGTGCAGCACGAAGCGGAGCTGGTCGTCGTTGACCCATTCCACCTGCGCCGGCTTGAGCGGCTCGCCGTCGAGTTCGAGGCCGTGGTTGAGCAGCGCGAGGTTCTCCTGCGACAGCGGTTCGCCGTTCACGCTCTCCACACGCACGAGGTATTCCTTGTCGACCTCGCTGTCTTCGCCGATGAGTTGCTTGGCGATGCGGCCGTCTTGCGTGAGCACGAGCAGGCCGGTGGAGTCGATGTCGAGCCGGCCGGCCGGCGCGAGGCCGCGGTGGTGGCTTTGCAGGAAGCGGATGCCCGAGCGGTCTTCGCGCCACTGGTTCTGCGGCGTGACGAGCACCGACGCGGGCTCGTAGCCGTCTTCGGCCTGGCCGCTCACGTAGCCGATGGGCTTGTGCAGCAGCACCGTGACCTTCAGGGCCTGCGCGTCGCGCGCCTTGGCCTCGATGCTGATGAGCTGGCCGGGCAGCACGCGCGAGCCGAGCTCGGTGACGACCTTGCCGTCGACCCGCACCCAGCCCTTGGGGATCCACTCGTCGGCCTCGCGGCGCGAGGCGATGCCGAGTTCGCTCATGCGCTTGGACAAACGCATCGAGCCGGGCGTGTCGGTGTGGACCTTGAGGTCGTCATCCTCGTCGTCGTGGTCGCGACGGCGCGGCATCGGGGGGCGCTTGGGCGTCGGGTGCGGGGCCTGTGCAGGCCGCGCGGCGCGGGGTGGGCCGCCGAAGGCCGTGTTGGGTTTGCCGAAGGCGGTGTTGCCGCCCTGGCGATTCGGGCTGGCCGGGCGGGCCGGGGAGAGTGGCGGCCGCGCCGGACGCTCCTGGCGCTCCGGCCGCGCCGGGCGGGCCATGCCCTCGGGTTCGGGCCGGCGTCTGGCCGATGCGGGCGGCCGCTCGCCGTAGCGCAGCCGCAGTTGCTCCTGGTAGCGGGCTTCGCGTTCCTCGCGCTCGGCCTGTGCCTGCGACAGGGTGGGGCGCTTCTTCACGCCCGTGCCGCGCACGGGGCCGCGGGCCGGTTTCGCGGGGCCGGCGGGCGGCGTCTTCTTCAACTTCAGGGTGGCCATGCCGGGATTGGAACATGGCATGCCTCGCCAAACTAGCCGCGCGGGTGATGCGCCGCGTGCAGTGACTTCAGCCGCTCGCGCGCCACGTGCGTGTAGATCGTGGTGGTGGAGATGTCGGCATGGCCGAGCAGCATCTGCACCGCGCGCAGGTCGGCACCGTGGTTGAGCAGGTGCGTGGCAAAGGCATGGCGCAGCGTGTGGGGCGAGAGCGGCACGTGCACGCCGCCCCGCAGCGCGTGTTTCTTGATGATCTGCCAGAACATCTGGCGGGTCATCGGCCCGCCGCGTGCGGTGACGAAGAGCGCGTCGCTCGCCTGGCCCTGCAGGATGGTGCTGCGCCCCTCGGCCAGGTAACGCGTGAGCCAGGCATGCGCCTCTTCGCCGAAGGGCACGAGCCGCT
>DASWSY010000579.1:0-3318 GCA_036402415.1 Rhizobacter sp.
GATCTTGCCGGTCTGGCCGACCTGCCAGTCGTTGGGGGCGTAGCCCGCATCGACCGCGGCGCGGCTCGCACCCAAGGCTGCCCCGAGCTTGTCGGCCAGCGGCGTGAGCACTTCGGTGAACTTGTCGGAGCTGCCGAGCGCGCGGCCCCCGGAGACGATGATCTTGGCGGCGGTCAGCTCGGGCCGGTCGTTCTTGGCGATCTCGCTGCCCTGGAAGCTGCTCTTGCCGGAGTCGGCGGCGGCGGCGGCGGTTTCCACGGCGGCGCTGCCACCGGTGGCAGCGGCGGCGTCGAAGCCGGTGGTGCGCACGGTGATGACCTTGACCTTGTCGGCGCTCTGCACGGTGGCGATCGCGTTGCCGGCGTAGATCGGGCGCTCGAAGGTGTCGGGGGAGACGACCTTGGTGATGTCGCTGATCTGGCCGACGTCGAGCTTGGCGGCCACGCGCGGAGCGACGTTCTTGCCGCTGGCGGTGGCGGGGAAGAGGATGTGGCTGTAGTGGCCGGCAATCGCGAGCACTTGCGCGGCGACGTTTTCGGCCAGGCCGTGGTCGAGCTGGGCGCCGTCGGCGTGGATCACCTTGCTCACACCGGCGATCTGGGCCGCGGCCTTGGCGGCGTCGGCGGCGCTGTTGCCAGCCACCAGCACGTGCACGTCACCGCCAATGGCAGCAGCAGCGGTGACGGTGTTCAGGGTCGCGCCCTTGACGGTCTTGTTGTCGTGTTCAGCAATGACGAGGGTGGTCATGTTGTGAGTTCCTTGCCTGTTCTCAGAGGACCTTGGAGACGTTCTTGAGCTTGTCGACGAGGGTCGCCACGTCAGGCACCTTGATGCCGGCGCTGCGCTTGGGCGGCTCGGCGACCTTCAGGGTCTTGATGCGCGGGGCCACGTCCACGCCGAGCGCGTCGGGCTTGATCGTCTCCAGCGGCTTTTTCTTGGCCTTCATGATGTTGGGCAGCGTCACGTAGCGCGGCTCGTTCAGGCGCAGGTCGGTGGTGACGACCGCGGGCAGCTTGAGCTTCAGGGTCTCCAGGCCGCCGTCGACTTCGCGGGTGACGGTTGCCGAGTCCGCGGCGAGCTCGACCTTGCTGGCGAAGGTGGCCTGCGGCAGCTCGGCCAAGGCGGCCAGCATCTGGCCGGTCTGGTTGCAGTCGTCGTCGATGGCCTGCTTGCCGAGGATGACGAGGCCGGGCTGTTCCTTGTCGACGAGTGCCTTCAGGAGCTTGGCCACCGCCAGCGGCTGCAGCTCCGCATCGGTCTCGACCAGGATGCCGCGGTCGGCGCCGATGGCCATGGCGGTGCGCAGGGTCTCCTGGCACTGGGTGGGACCGGCCGAGACGGCGATCACTTCGGTGACCACGCCTTTTTCCTTCAGGCGCACGGCTTCTTCCACCGCAATCTCGTCGAAGGGGTTCATGCTCATCTTGACGTTGGCGATGTCCACACCGCTGCCGTCACTCTTCACACGCACCTTCACGTTGTAGTCCACCACACGCTTGACGGCTACCAGCACTTTCATCGCACGTATCTCCTAGGCATTGAAGACGGGGAATCCGTTTTTCCGCCAGCCGACGAAAAAACGAACGATCGTTCGCTTCTGGGATTGTCTCATGATCTCGCGCTGCCGCAAACGGGCATCTGGCACGCGCTGCTAGACTGCGCGCCCCATGAACCCCACCCGAACCCCACTTGTCGGCGTGTTCGATTCCGGGGTAGGCGGCCTGTCCGTGCTGAAGGCCCTGCATGCCGAGTTGCCGTCGCACGATCTCTTGTACGTGGCCGATTCAGCGCATGCACCGTACGGCGAGCGCAGCGACGACTACATCAGCCAGCGCACCCACCGCATCGCGAGCCACCTGCTGGCCGAAGGTGCCGGCCTGCTCGTGATCGCCTGCAACACCGCCACGGCGGTGGCCGCCGCGAGCCTGCGCGAGCGCTGGCCGCAGATCCCCATCGTCGCGGTCGAACCGGGCGTGAAGCCGGCCGTCTCGCTCACGCGCAACGGCCACATCGGCGTGATGGCCACGCCGGCCACCCTGCGCAGCGAAAAGTTTAAGCACCTGCTCTGCGCGCACGGCGCCGGCATCTCGGTGCACCTGCAGCCCTGCCCTGGCCTCGCCGGGCAGATTGAACAGGGCATCCACGATGACCCTGCACTGCTCGCCCTGATCGAGAAATTCAGCGCACCGCTGAGAGCGGCGCAGGTCGACACCGTGGTGCTGGGCTGCACCCACTATCCCTTCGTGCACGAACAGATCCAGCAGGCCTTCGGCAGCGGGGTGACGCTCGTGGACACGGCCGAGGCGGTGGCGCGGCAGGCGTCGCGCCTGCTGGCGAGCACGCCCACCGGGCCGGGCCAGGTTCGCCGCGTGCGCCTGCAGACCACGGGCGATGCCCGGCGCCTGGCGCACCTGGCCGAGCGGTGGTTGCCCTTCGAGTGCGAGGTCGTCCACGCGCCGGGGCTCTGAAACGACAAAGCCCACCAAGGTGGGCTTGCATGACGTGGTGCCTGGGACGGGCATCGAACCCGTACGCCCTCTTTCGAGAGGCGGCGGATTTTAAGTCCGCTGTGTCTACCGATTTCACCACCCAGGCCGGGCGCGGATTATCGACGCCGCCTGGCCTCAGAAGCTCACGCTGTAGCGCCGGCCGCGGAACGAGAGCACCGCGCTCTTCAGGCGGATCTGCTCCAGCACCAGGTCGTTGGCCACCTTGTCGCCCTCGCGGAAGACCTGGCCGTTCAGGATCAGCATGCGGCTCGACGGGTTCTTCGAGTAGCTCGCCCCGCCCACGGAGAGCGTCGGCAATTGGCGGCGGATGTCGTCGGGCAGTTCGGAGATCGACGGCACCGGCGCATCGTCCTCGCGCGCAGACGCTTCTGCCGGCTTGGTGGGCCTGGCGGCGGCCACGGTGCGTGCCGGCGACGGCGGTGGCTTCGCCGCCGCGCTCTTGCGCTCGACCGGCGGCCGCGACACAGGGGGTGGCGGCGCTGGATCGGGCGGCGCTTCGAGTGGTGCTCGCACTGGCGCCGGCTGCGCCGCGGCCACTGGCGGCACTTCGACCACGGCTGCGGGCGGCGCTGGCGGCGGCACTGCAGCGGCCAGCGGCTCCACCGCGCGGATCGGCTCTGGCGATGAACGGCCCAGCACCAGCCAGACCAGCATAGTCACCAGCGCGATCGACAGCGCCCCCACCGCCCACCACAGGGGCCGCACCGAACGGACGGGCGCTTCATCGTCGTCGTCGGCATCGACGCCGGCCGCCAGCCCCTGCCGGCTGTGCAGGCTGGGCACCGCGCCTCGCTCTCGTTCGGAGTCG
>DASWSY010000580.1:0-2747 GCA_036402415.1 Rhizobacter sp.
AGCTGGCCGAGGCCCTGGCGCGCGGCCGCCGGCAACGCCTGCCCGTCGCGCTGCTCTACCTCGACGTCGACAGGTTCAAGAGCATCAACGACACGCACGGCCACGCGGCCGGCGACGAGGTGCTGCGCCAGTTCGCCGGCCGGCTGCGCCGCGTCGTGCGCATGACCGACACCGTGGCGCGCTTCGCAGGCGATGAATTCGTGATCCTGCTCGAGGGCCTGCGCGGCGAGGCCGAGCCCGAGCGGGTGGCGCAGAAGATCATCGACAGCATGGGCGAGCCCATGGTGCTGGGCGACGGTCTGCAGGTGACGGTCAGCACCAGCGTGGGCGTGGCCTACTGCGCCCCCGGGCGCGCGCCCTTCGGCGTGACCGAGCTGCTGGCGCACGCCGACAAGGCGCTCTACGTGGCCAAGCGCGCCGGCCGCAACACCTACCGCTTCGCGCAGGAGGCGGCATGAGCCGGCACCAGCCTTCGCTTGCGCGCTGGGCGGGGGTCGCCGCGCTGGCCCTGCACCTGATCGCGGCCCGGGCCGAGCCGCTGGTGCTCGCGGCGTCGCGCGGGCCGGTGTCGGCCGCGGTCTACGTGGCCCAGGACCGCGGGTTCTTCGAGCGGGAAGGCGTGGCGGTGCAACTGCGCGACTGCAGCAGCGGGCGCCAATGCCTGGAGCTCATGCGCCAGGGCCAGGCCGACCTCGCCACCGCGGCCGAGCTGGCGGTCGTGCTCGCCAGCTTCAAGCGCCACGACCTGGCCATCGTCTGCACGGTGAGCACCTCGTCGCACCAGATCAAGCTGGTGGTGCGGCGCAGCAGCGGCGTGGGCGGCGCCGAAGGCGTGAAGGGCCGGCGCGTCGGGTACGTGGCGGCCAGCTCGTCGCAGTATTTCCTCGACACCTGGGTCACCTTCCACGGCATCGATCCGCGCGACATGACCCAGGTGCCGCTGGAGCCCGACGCGCTGGTCGACGCCCTGCGCCTGGGCCGCGTCGATGCGGTGGCGGTGTGGGAGCCGCAGGCGTCGCGCGCGATCTCGGCGCTCGGACCCGACGCGCTGGTGCTGCCCAACCCGCGTGTCTACACCCAGCATTTCCTGGTGGTGACCGAGCGGCCGCGCCTGCAGGGCCGCAGTGCCGAGGTGGGCCACCTGCTGCGTGCGCTCGTGAAGGCCGAGCGCTTCATCGCCGAACGGCCGCACGAGGCCGCCGCCGCGCTGCAGGCGCGCCTTCAGGTCGACGCCGCCACGGCACGCGCCCAGCTGAAGGAGCACGACTACCGCATCCGCCTCGACCAGTCGCTGATCAGCACGATGGAGGAGCAGGCGCGCTGGGCGGTGCGGGAGGGGCTGGTCGACGTGCGGGAGCGGCCGGCGAGCCTGCTGCACACCATCGAGCCGGCGCTGCTGCGCAGGGTGTCCCCGCGCGCGGTGAGCCTGGTGCAATGAACACGCGGACCGACGCCATGGACCTTGCCCACGACGAGCTGCACCGGCTGCAGGCCCTGGAGCGGCGGCGCCTCTACGAGTCCACGCCGGCGCTGCTGCACTCGATCGACGCCGAAGGCCGCGTGGTGGAGGTGAGCGATGCCTGGCTCGCGCACCTGGGCTACGCGCGCGACGAGGTGCTGGGCCGCCAGTCGTCCGACTTCCTCACGCCCGAGTCGCAGCGCCGCGCACGCGAGGTGGTGCTGCCGGCGTTCTTCCGCACCGGCCGTTGCACCGATGTCGAGTACCAGTTCGTGCGCAAGGACGGCCGCATCGTCGACATGCTGCTGTCGGCCACGCTCGAACGCCATCCCGATGGCCGGCCCTGGCGCTCGCTCGCGGTGCTGCAGGACGTGACCGAGCGCCAGCGCCTGGCCGCGCAGCTGCAGCGCACGCTCTCCGACCTCAACGCCATCATCGACAACGTGCCCGCCACCCTCGGCTACTGGGACCGCGACGGCAACACGCGCCTGGCCAACCGCGAGTTCCAGGCCTCCGTGGGCCTGCCGGTGGACCAGATCGTGGGGCGGCGCCTGCAGGACATCCTGAACAGCACGGACCCGCTTGCCTATGCCGTGATGGCGCCGCACATCGCGCGCGTGCTCGAAGGCCGGCGCGAGGAGTTCGAGGTGGCGATGCTCACCACCGACGGCCTGCGCCAGTTGCGCGTGACGCTGGTGCCTGACCAGCCCGAGGCGGGCCGGGTCTCCGGCTTCTACGGCCTGGGCTACGACATCACCGGGCGCAAGGCACTGGAGCTGCGCCTGTCGGAGAGCGAGATGCGCTACCGCGCGCTCTTCGACCACCTGGACAGCGGCTTCGCGCTGCACGAGATCGTGGTCGGCAGCGACGGCATGCCCAGCGGCTACAAGGTGCTGGCGATGAACGCAGTCTTCGCCGAGATGATGGGCGTGGCCCGCAGCCCCAAGCGCGGGCCGGCCCTGGCCGACTCCGCGCCGCTCTTCGAAGGCACCCGCGAGGAATGGCTGGCCCGCTTCGCCGAGGTGGCGATCAAGGGCCTGCACTACCGGGGCGAGCATCGCCAGCGCGAGGCGGCGAACGGGGAGCGCTGGTTCGAGGTGGTGGCCTACCAGCCGACGCCGGGCCAGTTTGCGCTGCTGCTGCAGGACATCACCGCGCGCAAGGCGGCCGAGGCGCTGATCCGGCGCCAGCAGCAGCACCTGGAGCATGCGCTCGACGAGAAGGAGACCCTGCTGAAGGAGGTCTACCACCGCGTGAAGAACAACCTGCAGGTGGTGCAGAGCCTGCT
>DASWSY010000581.1:0-2975 GCA_036402415.1 Rhizobacter sp.
TCGATGCGCCCGTGGTGGGCCGCGACCACCGCCTTGACGATCGCAAGACCGAGGCCGATGCCGCCGGTGCTGCGCTGGCGCGACGCCTCCAGCCGGTACAGCGGCAGGAACACCTTCTCCATCTCGGCTTCCGGAATGCCGGGGCCGGTGTCGTGCACCGCGATGCGCACCGCGTCGCCGCCGGCGTCGAGCTGCACGTCGGCGCGGTGGCCGTACTTGAGCGCGTTGTCGATGAGGTTGCACAGCGCACGCCGCAGCGCGATGGGCCGGCAGCTCTGGCGCACCTTGCGCTGGTGCCGGAACACATGCGTCTGCTGGGTCGAGGCGAAGAGCGTGGGCACGCCGTGGAAGGTGAGCGGTGGCGGCTCCGAGAAGGTGACGGGGCGGCCGAGGTCGGCGTAGTCGTCGCACACCGATTGCAGGAGAGCGGTGAGGTCGACTGACTTCACCGCCTCCTCGCGCACCTCGTGCGACAGGAAGTCGAGCACCTCGGTGAGCATCTCGTCCATCTCGTCGAGGTCGCGCAGCAGGGCCTCGCGCAGCTCGTCCTCGGCGACGAGCTCGGCGCGCAGGCGCAGGCGCGTGCTGGGCGTGCGCAGGTCGTGCGACACGTCCGCGAGCATGCGCGTCTGGTCGGCCAGCACCGAGGCGAGGCGGGTGCGCAGGCGGTTGTCGGCACGCGCCATCGCACGCGCCTCGACCGGGCCGGTTTCGGGCAGGAGCGGCACCTGCACGTCTTCGCCACGTGCGTCGATGGAGCTGGCGAGCGTGTGGATGGGCTGGGCCAGCGCACGCGATGCGACGGCGAGCCCCACGAACACCACCCCCAGCGCCGCGAGCGCGCTCAGCAGCACGCTCACCGGCGGCATGCGGTCACGCCACAGTGCCGGGCTCTCGAAGCGCAGCGTGGTCACGTCGAGGCGCTGCGTCGCTGCGCCGCCTTGCGGCAAGGCCACGACGAGCACACTCTCGCGGTTGAGCGCCACCAGCTCGCGCGACAACAGCGTGAAGTAGGTGCGTGCGGTGGGGGCTGCGTCGAGCGTCGCGCGGGCACGCTCGCCCAGGCCGCCGGCCCGCAGCCACAGCGTCACCTCGCCGGGCACGAGCGTGGCCGGTGGCGAGGGTGGTGCGGGCAGGCGTTGCTGCACCACGAAGCCGGCCGGTGGCGAACTGGCGCCGTGGCGCACCACCACCGCCGAGCTGCCGAACTCGCCCGAGGGCGCGCGCCCGTCGAGGGCCTGCAGCAGTGCGTCGTGCACCGCCCAGCCGGCCAGATCGGCGCGGGCCGCGTCGCGTTCGCGCTGGACCCACTCCAGGGCGCACAGAGTGCCCACCACCAGCACCGCCGCCACGCCGGCGGCCTGCAGCCCGAGGATGCGGCCGCCCAGCGAGGCAGGCAGCAGCTCAGCCCAGCGCCGTGTCGGCTTGTCCATGTCGGTGGTGGCGCTGCACCTCGGCGCAGAGCTGGTAGCCCTCGCCGCGCACGGTCTTGATGAGCGTGGGCTCCTTGCCGCCGTCTTCCACCTTGCGGCGCAGGCGCGAGACGAGGATGTCGATGCTGCGGTCGAACGGCCCGCTGTCGCGGCCGGCCACCATGTCGGCGAGCTGCTCGCGGCTGAGCGGGCGCTGCGGGTGTTCGAGGAAGGTGGTGAGCAGCGCGAACTCGCGCGTGGACAGCGGCACCACCGTGCCGTCGCGCGCCTGCAGTTCCCGCTCCACCATGTTGAGCCGCCAGCCGGCGAAGGTATAGGCCACCGTGGCGGCATCGCCCTGCGACGGCCCCGGGCGCGCCTGCGTGCGCCGCAGCACGGCCTTGATGCGCGCCATCAGCTCGCGCGGGCCGAAGGGCTTGACGAGGTAGTCGTCGGCGCCGAGCTCGAGCCCGATCACGCGGTCGGCTTCGTCGCGCAGGGCCGTCACCATGATCACCGGGAGCTGGGTGGTGGTGCGCAGTTCGCGGCACAGCGCGAAGCCGTCCTGCCCGGGCATCAGCACGTCGAGCACGACGAGGTCGATGCGCCATTCCTTCAGCGCCTTGAACATCTCGCGCCCGTTGCCGGCCACGGTGACGAGGAAGCCGAACTCCTGCAGGTGGCGCTTGGTCAGCTTCTGGATCTCGACGTCGTCGTCGACGACCAGGATGTGGGGCGTGCGCTCCATGGGCTTGTCTCGTCGTGGTTTTGTAACGCTGGGTAGCAACGCGGGCCGCGGCGCCGACGGCGTTACATCGCCGTCCTCACGCGGCCCTCGTGCGAATGCACCATCGGCGCCGCGCACATTAAGTCCAGGCACTGGACGCGTCAACAAGCGCTAGGAGACAACGCGATGAGGCAAGCAAGCAATCTGCTCAAGGGTGCGGCGTGCGCCCTGGGCCTGTGCCTGAGCGGCACGAGCGCCATGGCCGCTCCCACCGTGGAAGTGCTGCACTGGATGACCTCCGGCGGCCAGGCCAAGGCGATGAAGTCGCTCAAGGACGACATGGAGTCGCAGGGCGGCAAATGGATCGACACGCCGGTGGGCGGCGGCAGCAGCGAAGAGGCGCTGACCAAGCTGCGCGCGCGCGTGCTCGGCGGCGACGCGCCGTCGTCGGTGCAGCTCAAGGGCCCGCTGATCCAGGAGTGGGGTGCGCTGGGCGTGCTGCAGCCCATCGACGACGTGGCTGCCGCGGGCAAGTGGGAACAGGCGCTGCCCAAGTCGGTGGCCGCGACCATGAAGTACAAGGGCCAGTGGGTGGCCGCGCCCGTCAACGTGCACCGGCTCGACTGGATGTACGCCAACCCGGCGGTACTGAAGAAGGTGGGCCTCACCATGCCCGCCACCTGGGAGCAGTTCGACACCGCCGCGGCCAAGCTGAAGGCCGCCGGCATCACGCCGCTCGCGCACGGCGGCCAGGCCTGGCAGGACGCGTCGCTGTGGGAAGTGATCGTCATCAGCGTGGGCGGCCCGGCCTTCCACCAGAAGGCGCTGGTCGAGCT
>DASWSY010000582.1:0-9821 GCA_036402415.1 Rhizobacter sp.
GCGCGGTCGAGCGCAGCGGTGGCGCGGGCGAGCGATTCGCGCTGCGAGGCCACGAGGCCGCTGGCGAGCTTCAGGCGCTCGCGCAGGGGCGAGGGCACCGGGCCGTTGCGCGCGGCGCTCGCGAAGTGGTCGACGGCACGGGCCAGGGCCCGGTGCAGCTCGGTGGCGTGGTGGTCGATGGCCACGCTGTCGTTGGCGCGAAGCGATTCGCCCAGCGAGGCGAGCTGCTTCTCCACCGCGGCGAGCGTGGTTTCGAGGTCGTCGGGGCCACTCGTGTGGGCCGGCGTGGTCATGGGTCGTGTTCTCAGCAAGCAGGGCGCTCTTGTGGAGCGCGGGTGGTCGTCAGTGCTGTGCCTTGCCCAGCACTTCGTGCGCGTTGGCGATCAGCCGGTCGGCGATCTTCTCGGCGTTGATCTCGAACTTGCCCTCGCTGATGGCCTGGGCGATGCGGGCCACCTTGTCGGCGTCGAAGTCGCCCGTGGCGCCGCCTTCCAGCAGCGTGGACGCGGTGTTCGACAGCTCGACCTTGGCGCTCGGGTCGGTGGCGCTCTTCGCTGCACCTTCCTGCGCCTTGGTTTCGGCAGGCTGGTTGCGCACCGGTGCGACCGGGGCGGCCGAGCCGGGTTTGTCTGCGGGATTGCCGATCTTCATCTTGGACTCCTTGGGCCCCTCAGAGACCCAAACCTTTCAACATGGACGGTGTATCGGCCCGCCCGCCGCTGACTTTAGGTTTTTCTTCGGGATTCTGAGTGCCCACTCGACTTTTCACAATGTGATCTCCAGCACGCGATCGGCCACCGCCCGGCCCGACACCACGCGTCCGCTCTCGGTGCGCACGCGCGCCGGCTGGCCTTCCATGCCGGCGGTGATTGCCTCGCCCGAGCCGGCCACGGCAAACCCGCTGCCCGCCACGCGGATGCGCACCTTGTCGCCGGCGGTGAACCACCGGCGCGGCTTGAGCGTGCTTTGCCGCAGGCTCTGGCCGGGGGTGACCGCACGGGCCAGGGTGCGCCCGAGCAGCACGCTGGCGTCGGTGATCACCGGCTGGTACAGGTCTTCGGCCAGATTGACCTCGGCTTGACGGAAATCTTCGGCCGCAAGCACATGCCCGGCCGGCAACACGGCGGTTGAGACCAGCCCCGGGCCGTAGACGTTCACCGTCAGCGGCAGGTAGACGTTCCAGTTCGTGACGCCTTTCACGCAACGCAGGCCCACGCGGGTCTTGCCGAAGAGGCGTGCGCCCTGCGGCAGGTAGGGCCGGACCTCGTCGCAGGCGGAAAGGCGCAGGCGGGCGTCGAGCTGGCCGGGCACCACTTCGTGGCGGCCCACGCCCGCCTTCTTCAGCTCGGCGAGCGCAAAACGCTGCCCCGCGGCCACCCACGCCTCGGTCGAGAGCTGGGCGTGCGCACCCGCGCCGCCGGCGATCAGCCAGGCAAGCACGACGAGGCGCAGCAAAGGCAAGAGGGTCTTGTCCACGCTGCCAATGTAGGGCGCGATGTGCCTTGGCTGCAGTCGGAATTGAGGGCCAAACGGCTGTCTATTCCCGCTTATGTTTTGAAACACGCTGCCCACAATGCCTTCACATCGCCCCATGGGGTTTTGTGAGGCAGCACCATGTTGAACAAACTGACGAACACGCTCGATTTCCATGGCCAGGCCCTGAGCCTGCGCTCGGAGCGCCAGCGCCTGATCGCCAGCAACATCGCCAACGCCGACACGCCCAATTACGTGGCACGCGACCTCGATTTCGCGTCGGCCCTGAAGCAGGCCACCGGCGCACAGCAGGGAGCCGCTGCGCTGAAGGCCACGCAGCCGGGCCACATCGCGCTCGGCGGCACGGCGAACGCGGTGCAGTCCAACCTTCAATACGCCACCCCCAGCCAGACCAACCTCGACCGCAACACGGTCGACATGGACCGCGAGCGCGCCAACTTCGCCGACAACTCGGTGCGCTACGAAGCCACGCTGCGTTTCATCAACGGCAACGTGCGCACGATGCTCGACGCCATCCGGGGTGGGCAGTGATCCAGAACGTCATTCGTAGCGTGCCGGCCGAGCGCCGGGCCGCTCCCAAGCCGGCCGGCGTCCCCTCGGGGGATCGGCCGATGTACTCATCGGACGAGGGGTTGTCATGAGCATGTTCCAGATCTTCAACGTCTCCGGCAGCGCGGTGAGCGCCCAGTCGCAGCGCTTGAACGTCGTCGCCTCCAACCTCGCCAATGCCGACACGGTTGCCGGCCCCGATGGCCAGGCCTACAAGGCGCGCCAGGTCACCTTCCAGACCGAGCTGATGGGCCAGCCCGGCATGCAGCCCGCTGGCGCCGCCGCCGGCGTGAAGGTGAGCACGATCAGCGAAGACCAGACCCCCGGCCGCCGTGTGCACGACCCCAAGCACCCGAGCGCCGATGCCGAGGGCTACGTGACCTACAGCAACGTGAACGCGGTGGAAGAGATGGTCAACATGATCTCGGCCTCGCGCTCTTACCAGAACAACATCGAAGTCATGAACACGGCCAAGACGCTGCTGCTCAAGACGCTGCAGATGGGCCAGTGACGGCCCGCTGAAACGCGACAAAAGGAACCCACATGGCCGTCTCCAACGTCCAGTCCGCCTACGACAAGCTCAACGCCAAGAGCGGCGTGCAGACCGCCAACGAGGCCGGCGCGGCCGACCGCTTCCTCAAGCTGCTGGTGGCGCAGATGCAGAACCAGGACCCGCTGTCCCCGATGGACAACGCGCAGGTCACGAGCCAGATGGCGCAGATCCAGTCGGTCACCGGCATCGAGAACCTCAACAAGACGGTGCAGGGCCTGTCGGGGCAGTTCATGCAGATGCAGGCGCTGCAGGGTGCGCAGCTCATCGGCCGTGACGTCATCGTGCCCGGCAACAAGATCACCATCGAGAACGGCACGGGCGAAGGCGGCTTCGAGCTGACCAGCGCAGCCGACAGCGTGAAGGTCGAGGTGCTCGGTCCGAGTGGCCACGTGCTGGACACGCTCAACCTCGGCGCCCAGGCCGCCGGGGCGCACAACTTCAGCTGGAACGCCGGCAACAACGCCACCGCCACCGGGGTGACCTTCCGGGTGACGGCGATGAGCGGCAGCACCAAGCTCGATGCGACGCCGCTGATGCACGACACCGTGTCGGCCATCAACACCTCGGGCGACAGCCTGACCCTCGAACTGAAGAACTCCGGCAACGTGGCCTACAGCCAGGTCAAGGCCTTCAACTGATTTCCACAAAGGACACCCCATGAGCTTCCAGCAAGGACTTTCAGGCCTGAACGCCGCGAGCAAGAACCTCGAGGTCATCGGCAACAACGTCGCCAACGCCAACACCTTCGGCGCCAAGGCGTCGCGTGCGGAGTTCGGCGACATGTACGCCTCGGCGCTGGCCGGCAGCGGCAACGCCATCGGCATCGGCGTGAACCTGCAGGCGGTCACGCAGCAGTTCAGCCAGGGCAACGTCACCACCACCGCCAACGCGATGGACCTGGCGATCAACGGCGCCGGCTTCTTCGAAGTGCGCGTGAACGGCCAGACGCAGTACACGCGCAACGGCCAGTTCCAGATCAACAAGGACGGCTACATCGTCACCAACCAGAACCACCAGCTCCTCGGCTATCCGGCCGACGGGCAGGGCGTGATCCAGCCCGGCGTGGCCGGTCCGCTGCAGTTGCCCACCGCCGGCATCGAGCCCGAGGCCACGACCGAGATCACGATGGAGATGAACCTCGACTCGCGCGCCGCCACCACGCTGCCCGCCGGCACGCCGCAGATCAACTTCAGCGACGCCACCACCTACAACAACGCCACCTCGCTGACCGTCTACGACCAGCGCGGCCAGGACGTGGCGCTCACCTACTACTTCCAGAAGTCGGCGAGCGACACCTGGAACGTCTACGTCACCGCCAACGGCACCTCGGTGTCGGTCGACGGTGCGGGCGACCCGGCACCGGTCACCACCATCAGCTTCCCGACGAGCGGCGGTGCGCCCACCGCGCCGGTCGGCCCGGTCACGCTCGACATCCCGGCCTCGACCAACGCCGCCGGCGCGCAGACGCTGGCCATCCCGGGCATCGAGTTCGACCTGTCGGGCGCCACGCAGTACGGCGCCGGCTTCGGCGTCACCAACCTCACGCAGGACGGCTACGCGCCGGGCCAGCTCACCGGCCTGTCGATCGAATCCGACGGCATCGTGATGGCCACGTATTCGAACGGCCAGTCCAAGCCCGCGGGCCAGATCGAGATCTCGACCTTCCGCAACGTGCAGGGCCTGCGCCCGCTCGGCGGCAACCTGTGGGCGCGCACCTACGAGTCGGGCGACCCGATCGTGGGCACGCCCGGCCAGGGCAACCTCGGCGTGCTGCAGTCGGGCGCGCTGGAAGACTCCAACGTCGACCTCACCGCCGAGCTCGTGAACATGATTACCGCGCAGCGGGTGTACCAGGCGAATGCACAGTCCATCAAGACGACGGACCAGGTGCTGCAGACGCTGGTGAACCTGCGCTGATCGTTAGCCTGATCCGGGGGCCTTCATGGACCGCATGATCTACCTGTCGATGTCTGGTGCGAAGGCCATGATGCAGCGCCAGGACACGCTGGCGAACAACCTCGCCAACGTCTCCACGCCGGGCTTTCGCGCCGAGCTGCAGGCCTTCCGCGCGGTGCCCGTCCAGGGCAGCGGTGCGAGCACGCGGGTCTATGCGCTCGAGACCACGCCCGGCTACGACAACACGCCCGGCGTCATCACCAACACCGGCCGCAACCTCGACGTGGCGGTCAAGGGCAACAGCTGGCTGTCGGTGCAGGCACTCGACGGCACCGAGGCCTACACCCGCGGCGGCTCGCTCGACCTGACTGCCGAAGGCATGCTCGTCACACGCAGCGGCCTGCCGGTGATGGGCGATGGCGGCCCGATCCAGGTGCCGGCCAACAGCGCGATCAGCATCGCGCCCGACGGCACGATCACCGCCAGGAACGGCGCCACCGGCGCCACCGCCGCGATCGGCAAGCTCAAGCTCGTGACCCCGGCCGACGACGCGCCACTCGTGCGTGGCGCCGACGGACTCTTCCGCGCCGCCGAGGGCGACCTCGAAGCCGATGCCACCGCCCGCGTGCAGGACGGCGCGCTCGAAGGCTCGAACGTGAGCGCCGTCGAAACGATGGTCTCGATGATCACCGCGGCCCGCCAGTTCGAGGCCCAGATGAAGATGTTGCAGACCGCCGAAGGCGACGAGAAGGCTGCAGCGCAATTGCTCTCGATGAGCTGATAGGAGTACCCAGCCATGATGCGTTCGCTCTGGATTTCGAAGACCGGCATGGAGGCCCAGCAGACCCAGCTGGACCACATCTCGCACAACCTCGCCAACAGCGCGACCAACGGCTACAAGAAGTCGCATGCGGTCTTCGAAGACCTCATGTACCAGAACCTGCGCCAGGCCGGCGCCAACAGCAGCGAGCAGACCACGCTGCCCACCGGCCTGCAGGTCGGCCTGGGCACCCGCGCGGTGGCCACCAGCCGCAGCTTCAGCCAGGGCAACCTGCAGCAGAGCAGCAACCCGCTCGACGTGGCGGTGCGCGGTGCCGGCTTCTTCGAGGTGCAGATGCCCGACGGCAGCACCGGCTACACCCGAGACGGCTCGTTCCAGGTCAACGCCCAGGGGCAGCTCGTCACCAACAACGGCTACCTGGTGCAGCCCGGCATCACCGTGCCGCAGAACGCCTTGAGCGTGTCGATCGCGGCCGACGGCACCGTGACCGCCAGCATCCCCAACCAGACCCAGCCGCAGACGCTGGGCACGCTGCAGCTCGTGAACTTCGTCAACCCGGCCGGGCTGGACCCCAAGGGCCAGAACCTCTACGCCGAGACCGCCGCCTCGGGCACGCCCACCGCCGGCACGCCGGGCGAGAACGGCCTGGGCGCGCTGCAGCAGGGCTTCGTCGAGACCTCGAACGTGAACGTGGTCGAGGAGCTGATCGGCATGATCCAGACGCAGCGTGCCTACGAGCTCAACTCCAAGGCCATCCAGACCTCCGACCAGATGCTGCAGCGCCTGGGCCAGCTTTGATCACCATGAGATTTCCCCTCATCGGCATGGCGGCGTGCCTCGTGCTCACCGCCTGCGAAACGCCCTACATGCTCCCGAAAGTCGAGGTCGAACGTTCGGCCGCGCGCCTGCGCCCGCAGCCGGTGCCCACGCCGCCGGCCAGCAACGGCTCGATCTACCAGGCCTCGCAGTACCGCCCGCTCTTCGAAGACCACCGCGCACGCCTGGTGGGCGACACGCTGACCGTGCAGATCGTGGAGAAGGTCGCCGCCAGCCAGAAGAGCACGAGTTCCATCGACAAGACCGGCTCCATCGGCGGCAACGTCTCGGCCCTGCCGGGCGTGCGGGCCGCGGCCTTCGCCCGTGCCGGCGTGGAAGGCGGCTCGACCAACACCTTCGAAGGCAAGGGCAGCACCGAGAACACCAACGACTTCTCGGGCGTGATCACCAGCACCGTGATCGACGTGCTGCCCAACGGCCACCTCATCGTGAGCGGCGAGAAGCAGATCGGCGTGAACCAGAACGTCGACGTGCTGCGCTTTTCGGGCCAGGTCGACCCGCGCGCCATCCAGCCGGGCAACACCGTGCAGTCGGTGCAGATCGCCAACGTGCGCATCGAGCACCGCGGGCGCGGCGCCCAGGCCGACGTCAACGGAATAGGGTGGCTGGGCCGCTTCTTTTTGAACGTTATGCCGTTCTAAAGAATTCCAGAATGGTGACAGGAGCCCCTGTCACCGCCATGCAAACCACCCGCGAACAACTGCACGAAGCCCTCGTCAAGGCATTGATCGGCCTGGCGATGATCCTGGCCAGCGCGGCCCTGTGGTGGCCGGCCCCGGCCCACGCCACCCGCATCAAGGAAGTCGCGTCCATCCAGGGCGTGCGCAGCAACCAGCTCGTGGGCTACGGCCTCGTCGTCGGCCTCGACGGCACCGGCGACCAGACCACCTCCGCCCCCTTCACCGCGCAAAGCCTCACGGCGATGCTGCAGCAGATGGGCGTGACCATTCCGCCCGGCACCAGCCTGCAGGTCAAGAACGTGGCTGCGGTGATGGTGACCGCGCAGCTCCCCGCCTTCGCCCAGCCCGGCCAGACGCTGGATGTCGCCGTGTCATCGCTCGGCAATGCCAAGTCGCTGCGCGGCGGCACGCTGATCATCACGCCCCTGAAAGGCGCCGACGGCCAGGTCTACGCGCTCGCGCAGGGCAACCTGATCGTGGGCGGCGCCGGCGCCTCGGCCGCCGGCTCGAAGGTGCAGATCAACCACCTGAGCGCCGGCCGCATCCCCGAAGGTGCGACCGTCGAACGCTCGGTGCCCACGCCGCTGAACCAGGGCCGCACCCTGCAGCTCGACCTCAACGCGAACGACTTCACCACCGCGCGCGAAGTGGCGCGCGCGATCAACGCCAAGATGGGCGAGGGCACGGCCCAGGCCGTGAACGGCCGCGTGATCAAGGTCAACATGCCCGAGTCGCAGGACATGCGCGTGGGCTTCCTCGCCGACATCGAAATCCTGCCGCTGGAGCTGGCCGCGCCGTAGGCCAAGATCGTGATCAACGCACGCACCGGCTCGGTGGTGATGAACCAGGCCGTGACGCTCGGTGCCTGCGCAGTCGCGCACGGCAACCTGTCGGTGACCATCAACACCACGCCGGTCGTGAGCCAGCCGGCGCCCTTCTCGCGCGGCGAGACGGTGAAGGCCGAGAAGGCCGACATCACCATCAAGCAGGAGCCGGGTTCGCTGATCCAGATGCCGGCAAGTGCCAAGCTCGCCGACGTGGTGAAGGCGCTGAGCGCGCTCGGTGCCACCCCTCAGGACCTGCTGGCCATCCTGCAAGCCATGAAGACGGCCGGCGCGCTGCAGGCCGAGATCGAGGTGATCTGAGATGGCCATCAACTCCAGCCTTCCCATCGGCGACCCGCGCGGCATCGCCAACCTGCGCAACACCGCCAGCACCGACCCCAAGGCGGCGGTGCGCGAGGCCGCCAAGCAGTTCGAGAGCATCTTCATGCAGCAGCTCATGAAGAGCATGCGCGATGCCCAGGTCGGCTCCGGCGGCTTCCTCGACAACGCGGGCAGCAAGCTCGGCACCGAGATGCTCGACCAGCAGTTCGCCACCCAGATGACCGGGCTGCGTGGCGGCCTGTCGGACGTGATCGCGCGGCAGCTCGAGCGCCAGCTCGGCGAGCCCCTGGCCAACATCGCAGCCGACTCGGCCAAGGCGGCGGTGGAGAAGCGCTCGCTCGAACGCCAGGGGGCGCTGCCCAAGGTGAACGATGCCCCGGCCTCGCTCGACGGCCTGCAGGGCAAGGAGCGCCAGATGGGCTTCCTGAAGCTGCATGGCGACGCCGCCCGGGCGGCCGAAGCGGCCACCGGCATCCCTGCGAACTTCATGGTGGCGCAAGCAGCGCACGAGTCGGGCTGGGGCCGTCACGAGATCAAGCACCGCGACGGCTCCACCTCCTTCAACGTCTTCGGCATCAAGGCCGGCCCCGGCTGGAAGGGCCCGGTCGCCGAGGTGACCACCACCGAATACATCAACGGCCAGCCGCACAAGGTGAAGGCGAAATTCCGCGCCTACGGCAGCTATGAAGAGGCGTTCACCGACTACGCGAAGCTGATGAAGAACAACCCGCGCTACGCGAAAGTGGTCGACAACGCCTCGTCGGCGCACGGCTTTGCGCATGGCCTTCAGAAGGCCGGCTACGCCACCGACCCCGCGTATGCCGACAAGCTCACGCGCATGATCAACACCACCCTGCGCCTGCAGCGGGCGATGGCCTGAAGGAGAAGACATGGGCGCTTCAACCCTGATGGGCATCGGCACGCGGGCCATGGCGGCGAACTTCGCCGCCTTGCAGACCGTCGGCAACAACATCGCCAACGCCAACACGCAGGGCTATTCGCGCCAGCAGGTGGAGCTGGCCACCGCCAAGGGCCAGTACACCGGCGCCGGCTTCTTCGGCCAGGGCGTGAACGTGACGACCGTCACCCGCTCCTACGACCGTTTCCTCACCACGCAGGCGGCGGCCACCAACTCGCTCGCCTCCGCCGACCAGGCCCGGCTCGACCAGCTCACCCAGCTCGAGAACGTGCTGCCGCTCGGCGAAGCCGGCATCGGCCACGCCGCACGCCAGGTGCTCGACGCCTTCGTCGACGTGGCCAACAACCCGCAGGACGCGTCGGCCCGCCAGGTGGTCGTGACGCGCGCGCGCGAGCTCGCGGCGCGCTTCCAGTCGGCCGGCGAGCAGCTCAACACGCTGCAAGGCGGCGTGTCGCAGGACCTGCGCGCCAACATCGACTCGGTCAACTCGCTCGCGCGCCAGGTGGCCGACCTCAACCGCCAGATCTCCGCGCTCAACGGCGCCGGCCACGCCCCCAACGACCTGCTCGACCAGCGCGACCAGCTCGTGAGCGAGATCAGCAGCTACATCAACGTCTCCACCATCGAGGCGAGCGACGGCTCGGTGGGCCTGTTCATCGGCGGCGGCCAGTCGCTTGTGCTGGGCAGCGGCACCAACCTGCTCGTGGCGGCGCCTGACCAGTTCGACCCTGCCAAGACCCAGCTCGCGCTGCAGGAAGGCGGCGTGGCGCGGCAGATCCCCAACAACGCCATCGCGGGTGGGCGCATCGCCGGACTGATCCGCTTCCAGAACGAAGACCTGACCGCGGCCCGCAACCTGCTGGGCCAGCTCGCCGTGGCGGTGAGCGGGGCGATCAACCAGCAGCAGGCGCTGGGCCTCGACGGCGGTCAGCCGGCGCGCGCCGGC
>DASWSY010000583.1:0-2287 GCA_036402415.1 Rhizobacter sp.
AGGCGGCGCGGGGGCACAACAGGAAGCAGACATGAAATTCACCTTCGACAAGATCACGATGCCGCCATTGAAAACCCTATAGTCGATACAAGGTCAAGCTCAGGCCGGAAAGGGGTCTTGTGATGAAGATCGGCGAACTCGCCAGCGCCGCCGGCTGCGACGTGCAGACGCTGCGCTACTACGAACGCGAAGGCCTGCTCGATGCACCCGAGCGCACGGCCTCGGGCTACCGCCACTACACGCCGCGCCACCTGGCGCGGCTGCAGTTCATCCGCCATTGCCGCGCGCTCGACATCCCGCTGCGTGAGGTGCGGCAACTGATCGACTACGCGCAGACGCCCGAGCAGTCGTGCCACGCGGTCGATGCCTTGCTCGACGACCACATCGAACGGGTGCGGAGCCACCTGGCCGCGCTGAAGACGCTGGAGCGGCAGCTCGTGTCGCTGCGCAAGCAGTGCCAGGGGGCGAGCAGCGATCGGGCCTGCGCCATTCTCGACGCCTTCATGAGCGCTCCGTCGGCGCACGCCTGCGCCTGCCACCCCGCCACCCCATGAAAAAAGCCGGCCCGCAGGCCGGCTTCGACACACGCGGACGCGGCGTCGCTCAGAACGAGTGGCGCAGGCCGAACTCGATGCCGGTCGACTTCTTGCCGCCGGGCAGGGCCGGGGTGGTGCTGCCCACGGCGAAGGTCTGCGCACCCTTGTTGCTGATCTGCGCATAGGTGCCATACAGCGCCGTGCGCTTGGACAGGTTGTGCACGTAGCCGATGGCCAGCAGGTCGGCGTCCGAGTCGTTGGCGGTGGTGCTGCCGGCGGCGCCGCCCGACAGGTCGGCACGGCCATACGAGGCGCGGATCAGGCCTGCCGAGCCCACCGGCACGGTGGCGCCCAGGTTGAAGAGCTTCTCTTCGCGCACCAGGAACTCGAACTGCGAGTACGAGGCCAGCACGCGCATGAAGCCGAAGTTGTAGGCCGCGCCCAGCGTGGTCACCTCGTACTCGTCTCCGGCGGCGTTGGCCTCGGTCTGGCCATAGGCCACGGACACGTCGAGCGGACCGCCGGCGTAGCCGACACGGCCGCCGACGTACTTGTTGCCGACGGTGCCCTCGCCGGCAGCGACCGCCAGGTTGCCGTACACACCGCCCAGGTTCTTGGGCAGGAAGTACTGCACTTCGTTGTCGGCGCGGCTCGTGGTGTTGACGGTACCGGTCAGGCGCGACTGCAGGTTGGTGATCTTGCCCACGCCGTTGTCGCCGAAGGCGTCGTAGGCGCCGATCGCGGTGTAGGTGGGCGTGAAGTCGCGGCCGAGGCGCACTTCACCGAAGCCACCTTCGAGGCTCACGGTCGAGCGGCGGTGCCAGAACTTGCCGCTGCTGTTGATGCCGCCGTCGTCGGGGTTGAGCGCGGCTTCGAGCCAGAAGCCGGCCTTCAGGCCGCCTCCAAGGTCTTCGGTGCCACGAAAGCCCAGGCGGCTGCTGGACAGGCCGTCGGTGCCGAGCTGGCGCACCTTGGTGCCGTTGTTGTCGATCTGACGCAGGTTGGCGTCCATCACGCCAAAAATCGTCACGCTGGATTGGGCCGATGCCGCACCGGTGAAACCGGCGAGCAGCGAGAGGGCGAGCAGGGTCTTCTTCATGAGGAGTGGACTGCGAGTTGAGGAATGCGGTCTTGCGATTCAAGACACGGCGATTCCACCAAGCCACCCCGCCGCGCTTGACGACAGATCGGTGACAACCCTCGAAACGTTGGCAGGGGCCGACAGCGCCGGGGCTGGCGCGCGGCTTGTCACACGCGCGTCACCGCAGCGTGGTGTCGTCGTTCCTCATCGGCATGCCCCGGCGGGCGGGCACACGCGCACGACCGCGCTGCCGGCCGCCTGGGCCGCGGCCGCGCGCAGCTTCAGCACGCCGGCCTGCGAGAGCCGGCCCACCACGTCTCGCAGGCGGCCCTCGTCGTCGTGCTCGCCATCGGCGAGCGCATGCAGGTCGACCGGCTCGCGCGTGACGATCGCGGCCACGAGCGTGGCCCCGAAGGGCCGCCCGGCGCTGAAGCCGATGCTCATCGCGGGCGTGGGCAGCGTGAGCGCCGCACCGGCCGCCACCCGCTGGGCCCGGTGCTGCCCGTTCGGCAGCAGCACCAGCGGCACACCATCGGGCCCCACGCTCAGCACGTGCAGGTAGCCTGCCGCCGCGCTGCGCAGCTCCACCGTCATGGCATCGCCCTCGGCATAACGCGGCTTGCCGAACGCGACCCGCACGCCGCCGCCTCGTGCCGCAAGCTGCTGCAGC
>DASWSY010000584.1:0-6239 GCA_036402415.1 Rhizobacter sp.
GCACTCGACACGCCGGCGAGCTTGGGGCGCAAGACGATGTCGGCGTCACGCAGCTCGAAGGCGTTGATGCTCCTGCCCATGATGGCGAAGGTCTGCAGCAGCATGCGCATCGGATCGCCGGTCGGCGCGCCATCGGGTATCGCGGAGATGTCGACGGCGATCACCACCTCCGCCCCCATCTGCCTGGCAAACCGCACCGGCACCGGTGACACCAGCCCCCCGTCCACATACTCCCGCGTGCCGATCTTCACCGGCGTGAACACCGCGGGCACCGCGCTCGACGCGCGGACCGCCGTGCCGGCATCGCCGCGCTGGAACAGGATGGGCTGGCCGCTGTCCAGGTCGGTGGCGACGATGCCCAGCGGCAGCACCATCTGCTCGATCGTCCGCCCGCCGGTGTTGTCACGAACATAGCGCGCCAGCGCTTCGCCACGGATCAGGCCCCGCCCGGGAAAGGCCCAATCGGCGAACGCCGATTCGTCCATCTGGTCGGCCATCGCCGAAAGCGCCGCACCGTTGCGGCCAGACGCGTACAAGGCCGCGACGAGGCTGCCGGCGGACGTGCCGGTGACGTAGTCGACCTTGATGCCGCTTTCTTCCAGCACCTGGATCACGCCGATGTGGGCGAAACCCCGCGCGGCGCCGCCCCCCAGTGCCAGCCCGACACGTGGTGGCTTGGCCGGTACGACGACGGGCGCCGAGGCCGGCAGATCCGGCGGCAGCACGACCGGCGGCGCCGTGGGTGCCGTCTGGCAGGCACCCAGGGCCGACAGCAGCAAGACGAGGAGGGCCCAGCGGCAGCGGGCCAGGAGTGCACGAAAGGCAGGCATGGGCGGAAATTCTAAGAGTCCCGGCTCCACCGCCTTTCTTTCATGCGCCATCCCACATAACCAACTTACTAAACTGTTCTTTCTATATATATAGACGCTTTGTACAGTCCAGCCTCCCTTTCTCCGGGCACGGCATGGATTTCCTGGCAGTTCTCAGCGGTTTCGGCGTCGGCGTCATCGTGGGTCTCACGGGCGTGGGCGGCGGCTCGCTCATGACGCCCCTGTTGATGACAGTGTTCAAGCTCAACCCGGCGGTCGCCATCGGCACCGACCTGTGGTTCGCGGCCATCACCAAGATCTCGGGCTCGGTCGCCCACCACCGGCACGGTCATGTGGACTATCAGATCCTGTGGCGTCTGCTGGCCGGCAGCATCCCGGCGTCGATCGCCACGCTTGCGTTGATGCACTTCACCGGCATCACCAAAGGTTGGGCCAGTGCCCTCACCTTCTCGCTCGGCATCGCCCTGCTGCTCACCGCCTTGACCGTGGCCTACAAGGCCGCGTGGCACAGCCTGGGTTTGAGGCTCGAGCGCTGGCTGCCCGAGTCGCGCAAGCCGTTCTTCACCGTGCTGTCGGGCCTGATCCTGGGCGTGCTGGTCACCTTGAGCTCCATTGGCGCCGGTGCCATCGGCGCCACGCTCATCCTGCTGCTCTACCCTCGCCTGGAAGCGAGGCGCCTCGTCGGCACCGACATCGCCCACGCCGTGCCGCTCACGCTCGTGGCGGGCATCGGCCACGCGACGCTCGGTCACGTCGAATGGGGCCTGCTTGGCGCATTGCTGGTCGGCTCCATCCCCGGCATCTGGCTCGGTGCGCAGCTCACCCGGAAAATGCCCGACCGCCTCGTGCGTGCCCTGCTGTGCGTGTCGCTCGTGACCGCCGGCCTCAAAGTCATTCGCTGAACCTCGGACCCCGACGATGTACCAGTACTCACCCTTCGACACGCAGTTCGTCAAGCAACGCGCTGCCCAATTCCGCGACCAGCTCGAGCGCAACCTTGCCGGCAAGCTCGCCGACGACGACTTCCGCGCGCTGCGCCTGCAAAACGGCTGGTATATCCAGCGTCACGCGCCCATGGCCCGCATCGCGGTGCCCTACGGCGAACTGAGCTCCACGCAACTGCGCATGCTCGCGCGCATCGCCCGCGAATACGACCGCGGCTATGCGCACTTCACCACGCGCCAGAACTGCCAGTACAACTGGATTCCCTTGCCCAAGGCCGCGGACGTGATGGACCTGCTGGCCTCGGTCTCGATGCACGGCATCCAGACCAGCGGCAACTGCATCCGCAACATCACGAGCGACTGCTTCGCCGGTGTGGCGGCCGACGAGATCGTCGACCCGCGCCCCTACTGCGAGATCCTGCGCCAGTGGAGCACGCTGCACCCCGAGTTCGCCCACCTGCCGCGCAAGTTCAAGATCGCCGTGAGCGGCGCGAAGGAAGACCGCGCCGCCATCGCCTGGCACGACATCGGCCTGCAGCTCCTGAAGAACGACAAGGGCGAGGTCGGCTTCAAGGTGCTGGTCGGCGGCGGCATGGGCCGCACGCCGATCATCGGCACCGTCATCAGCGAGTTCACGCCCTGGCAGAACATCCTCGTGTTCATCGAGGCGATCGTGCGCGTCTACAACCGCTACGGCCGCCGCGACAACATGTACAAGGCGCGCATCAAGATCCTGGTGAAGGCCGAGGGCCAGAAATTCATCGATGCCGTCGCGAAGGAATACCAGAACATCCTCGAACGCGACCTCGACGGGGCTTCGCACATCCTCACGCAGGCCGAGTTCGACCGCGTCAACGCCTGCTTCGTGCGCCCCGCGGGCGTGGCCCCGATCGCAGACTCGAAGCTTCACGTGCCCGCCGACGCACCCGACGCCTTCAAGCGCTGGACCGAGCGCAATGTGCACGCCCACCAGGTGCCCGGCTACCGCGCCGTGACCCTCTCGCTCAAGCGCACCGGCCAGGCCCCGGGCGACGCGACCGACACGCAGATGGACCTGGCCGCCGACCTCGCCGACAAGTTCAGCTCGGGCGAACTGCGTGTCTCGCACGACCAGAACCTGGTGCTGCCCTGGGTGAAGGAGAGCGACCTCTTCGCGCTGTGGCAAGAGGCCAAGGCCGCGAGCTTCGCCACGCCCAACATCGGCCTGCTCACCGACATGATCGCCTGCCCCGGCGGCGACTTCTGCGCGCTGGCCAATGCCCGGTCCATCCCGATCGCGGCCGACATCACCGAGCGCTTCGACGACATCGACGAGCTCTACGACATCGGCGACATCGACCTGCACATCAGCGGCTGCATCAACTCCTGCGGCCACCACCACAGCGGCCACATCGGCATCCTCGGCGTCGACAAGGACGGCAAGGAGTGGTACCAGGTCTCGCTCGGCGGCCTCGACGGCTCGGCCATCGGGGGCCACGCCTCCACGCCCGGCAAGGTGATCGGCCCCTCTTTCGCCGCCGAAGAAGTGGCCGACGTGATCGAAGCCGTGCTCGACACGTACCGAGAGCAGCGCAGCAGCTCGGCCGAGCGATTCATCGACACCGTCAAGCGCATCGGCCTCGACCCGTTCAAGACCGCCGCCAACGCACAGCGCCGCGCCACCGCGCAGCAAGCCTGAGAGAGATGCAGATGAAGTTCATCGACCCCACCCGCGACCGCTGGCACACCGTGACCGGCGAAGACGGCCCGCTCGTCACCGTCACCCACACGCCCTACAGCCTGCTCACGCTGAGCCAGTGGCATGGCGTGCGCGCCCAGTGGCCGCAAGACGTGCCGGTCGGCGTGATCTTCCCGAACGATGCCGACATCGAGGAGCTCGAAGCCGACCTGCCGCGCCTGAGCCTCGTTGCGCTGCAGTTCCCGAAGTGGACCGATGGCCGCGCCTACAGCCAGGCCCACATCCTGCGCTCGCGCTACCGCTACCAGGGCGAGATCCGCGCCACCGGCGAGGCGCTGGTCGACATGGTCTCGCTAATGCAGCGTACCGGCTTCGACGCCGTGGCATTGCGTGCCGACCAGTCGATCGAGGCCGCCGAGCGTGCGCTGCGCTTCTTCCCCGGCTACTACCAGGGTGACGTGAACGAGCGCCGCCCGCTCTTCGCCCGGCCCGCCGGCGAGGAATACACCACCGAAGAGTTCAACCAGGCAGGTTCATCGATATGAGCGCCATCGACCTCTACGACCGTCTCACGCCGGACTTCGACCGTCGCGTCGCGAACGCGGTAGCGGTGCTGAAGCAGGCGGCAGCCGAGCACCCCGGCAAGGTGGTGCAGTCCACGAGTCTCGGCGTGGAAGACATGGTGCTGACCGACCTCATCGCCAAGCATCGGCTTCCGATCGCCATCGGCACGCTCGAGACCGGCAAGCTGCACGCCGAGACCGTGGCGCTGATCCCGCGCATCGAGGAGCGTTATGGCCTCAAGGTCGATGTCTACCGCCCCGAAGCTGATGCGGTGATCCATTTCGTGAAGAACCATGGCGAGAAGGCGATGTACGAAAGCATCGACCTGCGCAAGGGCTGCTGCGGCATCCGCAAGCTCGAGCCGCTGTCGCGCATGCTGGCCAGCCGCACGGCGTGGGTGACCGGCCTGCGCCGCGAGCAAAGCCACAACCGCGGCGACGTGCCCTTCAGCGAGCTCGACGACAAGGGCCGCACCAAGTACCAGCCACTGGCCGACTGGACGTGGAACGACGTCTGGCACTACGTCGCCGTCAACCAGGTGCCCTACAACCCGCTGCACGACGAGTTCATGCCCAGCATCGGGTGCGCGCCCTGCACGCGTGCCATCGCCGTGGGCGAAGACTTCCGCGCCGGCCGCTGGTGGTGGGAAGACGAGAAGGCCAAGGAGTGCGGACTGCACGTCCATGGCGCAGAAGAAGCTGCCGTTTCGATGATTGGAGATAGGAAATGAACGCCCCGCTGACCGTGGAGCAATTGCTCCCCGAGCTGGACCACACCCACCTCGACTGGCTGGAAGAAGAAGCCATCTTCATCCTGCGCGAAACCGTGGCCGCCTTCGAGCGCCCGGCCCTGCTGTTCTCGGGCGGCAAGGATTCCTGCGTGGTGCTGCGCCTGGCCGAGAAGGCGTTCAAGACACGCGGCAAGGATGGCGAATTCAAGGGCCGCCTGCCCTTCCCGCTCCTGCACGTGGACACCGGCCACAACTTCCCCGAAGTCATCGAGTTCCGCGACCGCCGCGTGGCCGAGATGGGCGAGCGCCTGGTCGTCGGGCATCTCGAAGACTCGATCAAGCGCGGCACCGTGCGCCTGTCGCACCCGCTGGAGTCGCGCAACGGCCACCAGACCGTGGCCCTGCTCGAAGCCATCGAAGAGCACCGCTTCGACGTGCTGATGGGCGGCGCCCGCCGCGACGAAGAGAAGGCGCGCGCGAAAGAGCGCATCTTCAGCCACCGCGACAGCTTCGGCCAATGGCAGCCCAAAGAGCAGCGCCCCGAACTCTGGACGCTCTTCAACACCCGCATCAAGCCGGGCGAGCACATGCGTGCCTTCCCGATCAGCAACTGGACCGAGCTCGACGTGTGGCTGTACATCGCCCGCGAGAACATCCCGCTGCCGAGCCTCTACTACGCGCACGATCGCCAGATCATCCGCCGCAAGGGCCTGCTGGTGCCCGTCACCGAGGTCACGCCGCCCGAAGGCGACGAGACGATCGAGACCGCCCAGGTGCGCTTCCGCACCGTCGGCGACATGACCTGCACCTGCCCGGTGGAAAGCCCCGCCGCCAACGCCACCGACATCGTGGCCGAGACGCTCAAGGTCACCGTGAGCGAACGCGGCGCCACCCGCATGGACGACCGCACCTCGGATGCTTCGATGGAGCGCCGCAAGAAGGAAGGCTATTTCTGATCATGAGTACCGCAGCACCCGCCATCAAAGACCACCGCGCCCTGCGCTTCCTCACCGCAGGCAGCGTGGACGACGGCAAGAGCACCCTCATCGGCCGCCTGCTCTACGACAGCCGCGCCATCCTCGCCGACCAGCTCGACACGCTGGAGAAGAAGGCCGCCGGCCAGCCCATCGACCTGTCGCTCCTGACCGACGGCCTGGAAGCCGAGCGCGAGCAAGGCATCACGATCGACGTCGCCTACCGCTACTTCGCGACCAAGCAGCGCAAGTTCATCATTGCCGACGCGCCGGGCCACGAGCAGTACACCCGCAACATGGTGACGGCCGCGGCCGGCAGCGATGCCGCCGTGGTGCTGGTCGACATCACCAAGCTCGACACCTCGGCCAAGCCGGTGCCGTTGCTGCCGCAGACGCGTCGCCACGCGCTGCTCGCCCACCTGCTGCGCGTGCCCAGCATCGTGTTTGCCGTCAACAAGCTCGACGCCGCCGCCGACCCCGCCCACGCCTTCAAGGCACTGAGCGAGTCGCTGACCGCGT
>DASWSY010000585.1:0-5251 GCA_036402415.1 Rhizobacter sp.
CGGCAAGATCGTGCTCACGCTCGCCTGAGCGCGGCGCCTCAGGTCTTCTTCGGCGCCGGCCCGCAGGAGCCACGGTCGATGAAGTCGCTCACCAGCGTCACGCTCTTCGGCGGGCCCGTCTCGCCTCGCATGCGAGCGAGCAGCAGCGCCGTGGCTTCGTCGGCAGCGCGTTCCAGGTCGACCCGCAAGGACGAGATCGCCGGCACGTGACTGGCCGCGAAGTCGGGGTCGCCGAAGCACACCACCGACACGTCCTCGGGAATGCGCAGGCGCTGTGCGCCGATCGCGTTGAGCGTGTCGTTGAGGATGCTCGTGCCCATCACCAGCAGCGCGGTGGGCCGGTCGGTGCGGCGCAGCAGCGTGCTCACCGCCTCGAAGGCCGGGCTGGTGGCCGAGGGCAGGTGCACGATGAACTCTTCGTTGACCTCCAGCTTGGCCGCGCGGTGGCCGACACGGTAGCCCTCGGTGCGGCGGCGGATCGGCCGGTTGGGCGACTGCGACAGCACCATCGCGATGCGCCGGTGTCCGAGCCGGGCCAGGTGCTGCACCACCCCCTTGACGCCGGGCACGTGCTCGAAGAGCACGCTGTCGTTGGGCGAATCCATGTCGCGGTCGAGGATCACCGCCGGTACCGGCAGCGAACGCACCGCGGCCAGCACCTCGCGGTCGCGCTCGTTGCCGGGGGCGATCAAGAGGCCGTCCATGCCGCGGCTCACGAAGGTGGAGAGGATCTCGATCTCGCGCTCGGCCTGGTTCAGGCTGTTGGCCAGCAGCATCATGTAGCCCTGCGGCCGCAGGCGCTCCTCGAGCCCGCGGTAGAGCTTGGCGTAGAGCGGGTTGGCCACGTCGGTCAGCAGGCAGCCCACGGTGCGCGAGCTGCGCAGGCGCAGCGACTGCGCGGCGTGGTTGGGCCGGTAGCCGAGCTGGGCGATGGCGCGCTCCACCTTCTCGCGCGTGGCCTCGCTCACGTTGGCCACCTTGTTGATGACACGCGAAGCGCTGCCGAGCGACACGCCCGCCAACTCGGCCACGTCGCGGATGCTGAGGGTCTTGGGTTTGGAGGCGCGCGGCATCGGTGTGAGCCTCGTGAGAGAGGCCATGAAGTGAAGCGCGAGAATTGTAGGGACGCCCATGCCGCGCAAACCCCGCACCGCCACGCCACGCTCGCACCACTACCACGTGTACGTCGTCGAGCTCGACGACCGCGTGTGGAACCACGCGCGCTTCCGCGCCGCCAACCCCGACTACCAGCACGGCAAGCCCTTCGTCTACGTCGGCATGACGGGCCTCGACCCCGACGTGCGCTTCGACAAGCACAAGGCCGGCATCCAGGCCAACCGCTACGTGCAGGAGCACGGGGTGCGGCTCCTGCCGCAGGTGTACGAGGTCTACAACCCGATGCCGTACGAGGGCGCGAAGGAGATGGAGGTGGAACTGGCGATCGGGCTGCGCGAGAAGGGCTGGGGGGTGTGGCAGGCCTAGCCGCGCGGGCTGAAGGTGCGGGGGAAGTAGATGGCCTTCTCGCGGTCCTTCAGGCGGTAACCCATCGGCGGACGGTTGGAGTCGCTCTCCACCACACCCACCTCCTCCAGGAAATCGGCCGCGAGCATGCGGGTGCGGAAGCCGCTCTTGTCGACGGGCCGGCCGAGCACGATCTCGTAGATGCGCTGCAGCTGCGGCAGCGTGAAGGGCTCGGGCAGCAGGAAGGCGGGGAGCGAGGTGTATTCGACCTTGCTGCGCAGGCGCTCGACGGCGGCGCGCAGCAGATCGTGGTGGTCGAAGGCCAGGCGCGGGCGCTTCTTCAACACGGCCTCGACGTCGAACCATGCGACGTCTGCCGCGTTCGCCCCCTTGGCGAGCGTCAGGCCGTCACTCGGCAACAGGGCGAAGTACACGTGCGTCGCGGACCAGCCGCGCGGGTCGCGGGTGGCGCTGCCCCAGCTCCCGAGCTGCTCCAGGTAGGGGCTCGCGATCGCCGTCTTCTCGTGAAGCTTGCGGCGTGCGCAGTCGAGCAGCGAATCGTCTCGCGTGACGTCGACATAACCGCCCGGCAGCGCCCATTGCCCGGGGAAGGGTTCGCCGGGCCCCGATGGGCGTTGCACCAGCAGCACCTGCAGGCTGCCGTCGCGCACGCTGAAGATGACCACGTCGACGGTGGTGAAGGGGCGCGCAAAAGCCTCGCCCTCGCTGGCACGCCGGATCATGAGTCGGTCAGGTCGAGAAAGTGGTCGAGCATGTGGAAGTGATCGTCGTGGAACCGATCCTCCATCGGCGCGAGCCGTGCGATCGGCACCCACTCGACCGACTGCGCATCGTCGTCGGCCTGCACCTCCGGCAGCTCGCGCTCGCCGAGGTCGAAGTAGTGGGCATGCGTGATGACCCGTCCGCGCTGGCTGCGGTCGGGGTGGTCGAAGACGGCCACGTCGACGAGGCTGGCGCGCATGGTCAGGTCGAGCAGCGTGAGGTGGGTTTCCTCCTTCAGCTCGCGCAGGCAGGACTGGTAGACCGTCTCGCGTTGTTCGATGAAGCCGCCCGGCACGGCATACAGACCCTTGCCCGGCGCCTTGCCACGCTGGATCAGCAGCACGTGGCCGGCGCAGCGCACCACCGCGTCGACCGTCACGAAGACGGGCGGGTACGGTGAGCCGGCCCACTTGGCCTTCTCCTCGCGCAGCAGGCGCCACTCCTCGCGCAGGGCCTCGAAGTGCGGCAGGCGCACCCAGGCACGCAGGAAGTCGAGCGTGCTCGGCGGCGCCTGGCCGACGAGCGCGGCAAGTGTCGCGTCGATGTTGTGGGCGCCCTCGGCGTACAGCGCGTCGCGCAGGCCGGTGCCGTCGGCGCCCGGCACCCGCTCGACCGAGATCACCGTCCAGCCCTGGAAGCTGCGCAGGTACTCGCTGGTCGCGTCCTTGTAGTGGCCGACGAGGGCCACGCTCGACGACTCGCCGCACAGGTCGGCCACACCGCGCTGCACCGCCTGCACCCAGCGCGCTTCGTCGTAGTGGTCGCGCATGGGCAGGAACTTGACGCGCTCGCGCTCCTCGGGCGTGAGCGCGAGCCGCACGACCTCGGCGCGCTCCTGCCAGGTCAGCGGGTTCTTGGGCGTGCGCGCCTGCCAGGCCGAGCCGATCACGAGCACCACGGTCGGGGCGATCTCCAGCGCATGCTGCAGCAATGCCAGGTGACCCAGGTGGAAAGGCTGGAAGCGGCCGACATAGACCGCGACATCGGGTGTGGGTGTCGTCATCGTGGGCCTCACACGTGTTTCGCGGCGATCGGCATCTGCCGCCCGGTGCCGAAGGCGCGGGCCCGCACGCGGATGATGGGCGGCGACTGGCGCCGCTTGTACTCGTTGCGCGCGATCATCATGCGCACCTTCTGCACCAGGGCGGCACCGTCGGGCGTGGCGGTGAGCCTGTCGACGAAGCCGGTGGCCTGCGCGAATTCCCAGGCCGCCAGGCGCGGGCCTTCGATCAGGACCTTGAGCACTTCGTCGAGCACCTCGTAGGGCGGCAGGCTGTCGGTGTCTTTCTGGTCGGGGGCGAGTTCGGCCGAGGGCGGCTTGTCGATGATGGCGTTCGGGATGAGCTCGCGGCCGGCCGCCTCGTTCACGTGGCGCGACAGCGCGAACACCTCCGTCTTGTAGAGGTCGCCCAAGAGGCCCAGGCCGCCGTTGGTGTCGCCATACAGCGTGCAGTAGCCCACCGAGATCTCCGACTTGTTGCCGGTGGTCAGCAGCAGGTGGCCGAAGTGATTGCTGTATTCCATCAGGATGGTGCCGCGGATGCGTGCCTGCAGGTTCTCGAGCGGCAGGCCGACGAGCGGCGTGCCGAAGCTCGCCTCGAACTGCGTCGCATAGCCGTCGACCAGGGCCTTGATCGGATGCGTGTGCAGCGCGATGCCGAGGTTGCGGCAGAGCAGCACCGAATCGTCGACCGAACCCGAGGACGAGAACTTCGACGGCATGGTGACCCCCACCACGTTGTCAGGCCCGAGCGCCTCGGTGGCCAGCGCCAGGGTGAGCGCACTGTCGATGCCGCCCGACGAGCCCACCACCACCTGGCTGAAGCCGCAGCGGCGGGCGTAGTCGCGCAGGCCGAGCACGATCTGCGCGCGGTAGAAGGCCATGGTCGAGAGGCCCTTGGGGTCGACCGGCGGCAGCGCTTCGCCGGCCCGGGTGAGGAAGTGCCCGTTGTCGAAGCGCAGCACGCGCAGGTCTTCCACGAAACGCTGCGCCTCGTAGACCACGCCACGCTCGGGCTCCACCGCGAACGAGGCACCGTCGAACACCACCTGGTCCTGCCCGCCCACCTGGTTGACGTAGAGGATGGGCAGACCGTGGCGCTGGCTCGCATCGCCGAACACCTGGTGGCGCTGCTCGCGCTTGCCGATGTTGGAGGGGCTGGCGTTGATGCTCACCACGAGATCGGGCGCCGCATCGCGCATGCGCTGGAAGGGGTTGACGGTGTAGTCCAGGCCTTCGTCGTTCCAGCCGTCCTCGCAGATCATCATGCCGACCTGCGTGTGGCCGATGCGCAGCACGCGCGCCACGTCGGGGCCGGGCTCGAAGTGGCGGTGCTCGTCGAAGATGTTGTAGGTGGGCAGCAGCTGCTTGGCGTAACGCAGCACCACCTCGCCGGCGTGGATGACGAGCAGCATGTTGTGCAGGCGCTTGCCGGGGCCCTCGCGCGGCACCGGCGCGCCCAGCACCCAGTGCAGCTTGCGCAACTGGCGCGAGGCGCTGCGCAGCGCGTCGATGCCGGCGGCCACACGGTCCATGAAATGCAGCTCGTCGAGCAGGTCGCCGGGGTAGTAGCCGGTGAGCGAGAGTTCGGAGAACACGATCAGCTCGGCGCCCTCGAGCGCGGCCTGCTGGGCCGCCGCGATCATCTTCTGCGCGTTGCCCTCGATGTCACCGACGAAATAGTTGAGCTGGGCGACGGCGATATTCAGCATCAGGTCACCTCCTTGACGTTGAAGACCTGGCGAAGGTAGGCCAGGAAGGTGTGGTCCTCGCACAGGGTCTTGCCCGGCGAGTCGGACAGTTTCGCCACCGGCTGGCCGTTGCAGTGGGTCAGCTTCATCACGATGTTGAGCGGCACGAGGCCCACGTCGTTGCTGAGCGAGGTGCCGATGCCGAAGCCGGTCTGCGTGCGGTCGGCGAAGTGGCGGTAGAGCTGGAAGGCGGTGGGCAGGTCCAGGCCGTCGCTGAAGACGAGCCGCTTGGTGCGTGCGTCGATGCGCAGCTTCG
>DASWSY010000586.1:0-3248 GCA_036402415.1 Rhizobacter sp.
AAGCGGCCTTGATGAACGCCGCGGGCCGCGACGGCTTCGGCGCCTTCGATGCCGAGCAGCTCGCCGTGGCGCTCTGCGGCGACTCGCTCTACACCAACCCGATGATGCTCGGCTACGCGTGGCAGAAGGGCCAGGTCCCGCTGTCGCACGCCGCGCTGATGCGCGCGATGGAGCTCAACGGCGTGCAGGTCGAGCGCAACCAGCAGGCCTTCGAATGGGGCCGCCGCGCCGCGCACGACCTGCGCGTCGTGCAGTCTCTCGCACAGCCGTCGCAGGTGATCGAGTTCGTGCGCAAGCCCTCGGGCAACCTCGAGGAGCTGGTCAGCAAGCGCGTCGAGTTCCTCACCGCCTACCAGGACGCCGCCTACGCGGCACAGTACCGCGCCTACGTCGACAAGGTGCGCACGGCCGAGGCGCCGCTGGGCAGCACCAAGCTCGCCGAAGCCGTGGCCCGCTACCTCTTCAAGCTGATGGCCTACAAGGACGAGTACGAAGTGGCGCGCCTGCACACCGAGACCGGCTTCCTGGAGAAGATCGCCTCGCAGTTCGAAGGCGACTACCGCGTCCACTACCACCTCGCCCCGCCGCTGCTGGCGAAGCACAACGAACGCGGCGAGCTCGTGAAGCAGCGTTTCGGCCCGTGGATGAAGACGGCGTTTCGCCTTCTCGCCAAGCTGAAGGGCCTGCGCGGCACAGCGCTCGACCCCTTCGGGCGCACCGAGGAGCGCAAGACGGAGCGTGCGCTCATCGGCGAATACCGCGCGAGCCTCGACGAAGTGCTGCAGACGCTCAACGCCGCGAACCTGCCGCAAGCGATCGCCATCGCCAGGGTCCCCGAGGAGATCCGCGGCTACGGCCACGTGAAGGCCCGTCACCTCGCGGGCGCGAGGGCGAAGTGGCAGGCGCTGATGGATGCGTGGCGCCGCGAGCCCGCGCCGGCGGTCAGAACTGCATGAACCCGAGCCCGAAGCCGAAGCTCGTCTGCTTGAAGTTGTAGTCGGTCAGCGTCTCGCCATACCCGTGGAAGGCCTGCACGAACCAGCGCAGGCCGTTGGGCCGGCTCTTCGCCACCGGGTAGGTCCATTCGAACTGCAGCGCGCCCCAGTCGCTGCGCTGGGCGCTGCTGCGCCACAGGAGCGAGCTGGTGCTGGCGCCGGGGGTCCAGCCGAGCTGCAGCTCGGTGCGGCCGCGGTAGTCGACGAGGTCGGGGTTGTTGTCGCGTTCGAGCTTCTCGTTCAGGCGGTGCGAGAAGCGCGCGAGCAGACTCAGGTCGCCGCGCTCGAAGCCGGTGCCGAGGTAGACGCGGTTCCAGCTTCGCGAGAGTGGGTCCGACTGGCCGTTGGACTGGTGCGCGAGGCCGAACTGCCCCAGCCGCCACTGCCAGCCGAGCGGCAGTTGCCGCAGCGCCCTGGGCACGGGCACGACGAAGATCGCCTCGGGTTCATAGTCGGTGTTGCGGAAAGGCTTGGAGTCCTTGCCGTTCCAGATCTGCCACATGGCCTGCTGGGTGAACGCGAGCCAGAGGTCGCCGCCGGTGCCGAGCACGTCCTGGAAGGCCTTGGTGCGCAGCGAAAGCTGGAACTTGGCCTCGACGTCGCGGTAATTGGGCTGGTTGACGGCCGCCTGCGTGGGCGACTGCGGCGCGCGGTTGATGCGGTTGGTCTTGTGCAGCGGCATCACGTAATTGGGGCGGTAGCCGAGCAGGTTGAAGGTGCCGCGCTTGTCGGAGCGGTCGAGCTCCCAGTACTGCGACAGCGGGCTGGCCTCGGGCTTCACCTCCTGGGCCGGGGCGGTGGCGGCGCCCTGCGGTGCCATCTGCGTGGTGGCAATGGGCACGTCGGCCGGCGGCGGCGAGGGCAGCTTGCGGCCGGCAAGCTTGTCGTAGCAGGCCAGTCGATCCGAGGCCGCGCCGATGGCGGCGCACTCCTGCAGGGTGGGCAAGGGCTCCGGCGCCGGTGGCGCGGCCGGGGCGGTCGGCACGACGCCCTGGGCCATCGCCGCACCGGCGCTCCACAAGGCGGGCCAGACGAGCGCATTCACGCGCGACAGGATGGAGAAACGAACGGGTGCAGGATTCGACACGTGGCCTCGCGCAGCAGGGGTGGCACGATGGTAGCGGCCGGGTTTGATGAGATCATTTCCCCATGAATACCCAAGTCCAAGAACTGGTCGAGCTGCTGCAGGTGGAGCAACTCGAGCACAACCTCTTCCGCGGCATCAGCGGCGACATCGGCAGCCCGCGTGTCTTCGGCGGCCAGGTGCTGGGCCAGGCGCTGATGGCCGCCGCACTCACCGTCGAGCGCGACCGTTCGGTGCACTCGCTGCATGCCTACTTTCTGCGCCCCGGCGACAAGCAAGCCAGGATCGTCTACGACGTGGAGCGCATCCGCGACGGCGGCAGCTTCACCACGCGCCGCGTGGTCGCGATCCAGCATGGACAGCCGATCTTCAACTTCGCCGCCTCGTTCCACGTGAAGGAAGACGGCGTGTCGCACCAGGACTCCATGCCCCAGGTGCCACCGCCCGAGGGGCTGACGAGCGTGCACGAGCTGCGCCGCCAGCACTTCGACCAGTTGCCAGAGCGCCTGCGCGCGGTTCTGCACGCCGAGACGGCGATCGACATCCGCCACTGCGAGCCCTTCAACCCGCTCAACCCGCCGCCCGCCGGCGAGCGCGCCGCGGTCAACAACTCGTGGTTCCGCGCCTCCGACCGCCTGCCCGACGACCCGGTGCTGCACCAGGCGATGCTCGCCTATTCGTCCGACTTCGGCCTGCTGAGCGCCGCGCTGCTGCCCCACGGCCTCTCGTTCATGAACGGCAGCGTGCAGGGCGTGAGCCTCGACCACGCGATGTGGTTCCACGACAGCTTCCGCATGGACGAGTGGCTGCTCTACGCCACCAACTCCCCGGCCGCGAACGGCGCACGCGGCTTCTGCCGCGGCAGCATCTACACGCAGGACGGGCGGCTCGTGGCCTCGGTCGCGCAAGAAGGGCTGATGCGGCCCCAGCCGCCGAAAGTCAGGAAGCCGGCTTGAGTCTGCGCAGGAGCGCCTCGCGCCGCGCGAGGCTCTCGGGCGGCCAGACCTCCGACGCACGGTAGTACTCCGGCACCTGCTTCGCATCGGGTGGCAGCACCACCCAGGGCTGCCTGGAGCGGGTGAAGATGTGGATGTCGGGCGGCAGGCGGTCGGGCTCGTCGAGCGTGCCCACACGCACGAAGCACACCGCGTCGCCGGAGCCGGCGTAAT
>DASWSY010000587.1:0-6424 GCA_036402415.1 Rhizobacter sp.
GTCAAGGGCATCGGCCAGCTCTCGGTGCGCCTGCGCGACGCCGAGGTGCTGGTGCTGATCCGCGAGCGCACCCACTTTCCGCGCCAGCTCCTCGAAAAGCTGCCCAAGCTCAAGCTGATCGCGCAGACCGGGCGCGTGGGCCCGCACATCGATGTCGACACCTGCACGCGCCTGGGCATCGCCGTCGCCGAAGGCAGCGGCTCGCCGGTGGCGCCGGCCGAGCTGACCTGGGCGCTCATCATGGCGGCGATGCGCCGGCTGCCGCAGTACATCGGCAACCTGAAGCACGGGGCGTGGCAGCAGTCGGGGCTGAAGTCGGCCTCGATGCCGGCCAATTTCGGCATCGGCATGCTGCTCAAGGGCAAGACGCTCGGCATCTGGGGCTACGGCCGCATCGGCGAGCTGGTGGCCGGCTACGGCCGCGCCTTCGGCATGAAGGTGATGGTGTGGGGCAGCGAAGCCTCGCGCGAGAAGGCGCGGGCCGACGGCCACGAGGCCGCCGACTCGCGCGAAGCCTTCTTCGAGCAAGCCGACGTGCTGAGCCTGCACCTGCGCCTGGCCGAGGGCACGCGCGGCCTGGTCAAGCTGGAAGACCTGACGCGCATGAAGCCCACCGCCCTGCTCGTCAACACCTCGCGTGCCGAGCTGATGGAAGAAGGCGCCCTCGTCTCGGCACTCAACCGGGGCCACCCCGGCATGGCCGCGGTCGACGTGTTCGAGAGCGAGCCCATCCTGCAGGGCCACCCGCTGCTGCGCCTGGAAAACGCGGTCTGCACGCCGCACATCGGCTACGTCGAACAAGACAGCTACGAGCAGTACTTCGGCGCGGCGTTCGAGCACGTCGTCAATTTCGTCAACGGCAACCCGACCGGCATCGTCAACCCTGCGGCGCTGAAGGTGATCCGAGGGTGATGAGCACGGCAGAGCTCACGCCGCACCAGCAAGTCACCCGCGCCCGCTGGGCGCTCATGTCAGGCAACTTCGCCATCGGCTGCGGCGTGATGGTGGTGGCCGGCTCGCTCAACGACCTCATCCGCTCGCTCGAAGTGAGCGTGGCGCTCGGCGGCCAGCTCATCTCGATCGCCGCGGTGATGATGTGCTTCGGCGCCCCGGTGCTGGCCGCGCTGCTGGGTCATTGGGACCGGCGGCGGCTGCTGGTGCTGTCGCTGGTGTGGTTCGCCGTGGGGCATGGCCTCTCGGCCATCGCGCCCAACTACGCGCTGCTCTTGCCCTTGCGGGCGGTCTGCGTGGTGGCGGCGGCGGTGTACACGCCGCAGGCCGCGGCCGCGATCGGCTTCGTGGCGCCGCCCGAGGAACGCGGCCGCTCGATCATCTTCATCTTCCTTGGCTGGTCGGTCGCGTCGGTGGTGGGCATGCCGGTGCACAGCTTCATCGGCGAAGCCTTCGGCTGGCGGTGGGCTTTCGCCCTCGTCACCGTGCTCTCGGCGGGCGCCGCGTGGTGGGTGTGGGTGGTGATGCCCGACGGCATCAAGCCGCCCACCATGCGCCTTGCCGCCTGGCGCGAGGTCTTCACCCACCCGGTGCTGATGGCCATCGTGCTGGTCACGGCGCTGTCGGGCGCGGGCCAGTTCACGCTCTTCGCCTACATGGCGCCCTACTACCGCCAGGTGCTCGGCGCCGACGCGGCCGAGACCAGCTTTCTCTTCTTCTGGACGGGCGCCTTCGGCCTGCTCGGCAACATCCTGCTCTCGCGCTACATCGACCGCGTCGGCGCCGCGCGCATCGTGGTGCTCTCGATGGCCGGCATGGCGATCAGCATGCTGCTGTGGCCGCTGGCCGTGGGCGTGGTATCGATGGCGCTGGTGATCCTGCCGTGGGCGCTCGGCGGCTTCGCCTGCAACTCGGCCCAGCAGGCGCGGCTCGGCCTGGCCGCGCCCCAACTGGCCACGGCGCTGATGGCCCTCAACTCCTCGGCCATCTACCTCGGACAGGCGGTGGGAGCCGGCGGTGGTGGCGCCGTGGTGGCAGCGCATGCGGCGCTGGGTGAATCAGGGCACGACCTCTACAAGAGCCTGCACTGGATCGCGCTCGCGTGGATGCTCGTGGCCATCGCGCTGAGCGTGTGGGCGCAGAAGCAGACCATCCGCCTGGGCGGCAAGGTCTGATCGATCAGGCCGGGAGCGCTTCGTCGAGCACGCCGGGCAATCCGGCCAGGTCGCTCTGCACCTGGTGCGAGAGCCCCTCGGGCAGGTCGCGCCAGGTGCCTTCGTGCAGGAAGACCTCGGTGCCGCCCGATCGGCCCTGCTTGAGGTAGACCGTCAGCAAGAGGCTGGGCTTCGCGTCCTCGGTTTCCATGAGCACCGGCGTGCCGCCCTGCGACGATTCGAAGACCAGCATGTAGCGCGACTCGCCCGTGAGCGCATTGACCTGCTGCGGCAGGCAGGCCAGTACGTGCATGCCGTGGCGCTGCGCGCTGGCATCGATGCGTTGAACCGTTTCCGACACCCCGAAACGACTGACTTTCGCGAGCGTGAGCCGCTCGTCTTCACTGGCGAAACTTCTGCCACCGCTGACCGCCGCAACCATGATCGCGACACCGCTGGTCATCCAGAAGCGAAACGGTTTCTTCATCAGAAAGCTCCTTTTGCGCTCGGGAGCGCTGACCTTACGACTGCATCAAACCGTCGGTCAAGGCGCTGCGAAGCGAAGAAACGTAAAAGCACTCAGGTGCTTCCCGCGGTCGTGTGATGACGCACTGCGGCATTCGAACACGCAGTGTCACGCGCCCGCGTGACAAGCTGTTGAACCCCGGGTCACGTGGGGCCTTAACGTTCTCTTCATTTGGTGCCGAAGATCTTGTCGCCCGCGTCGCCGAGGCCGGGGATGATGTAGCCGAGTTCGTTGAGGTGGCTGTCGATGGCCGCCGTCCAGCAGCGCACGTCGGGGTGGGCCTTCTGCAGGGCCGCGATGCCCTCCGGTGCGGCCACGAGCACGAGCGCGCGCACGTCAGTGCAGCCGCGGCGCTTGAGCAGGTCGATGGTCGCGATCATCGAGCCGGCGGTGGCGAGCATCGGGTCGACGATGAGCGCGGTGCGTTCGTCGAGGTGGCCCACGAACTTCTCGAAGTAGTGCTCGGGCGCGAGCGTCTCGTGGTTGCGCGACAGGCCGACGACGCTCACCTTCGCGTTGGGCACCATGTCGAGCACGCCGTCGAGCATGCCCAGGCCTGCACGCAGGATGGGCACCACGGTGACCTTGCGGCCCTTCACTTGGTCGATCTCGACCGGGCCGCTCCAGCACTCGACCGTGGTCTTCTCGAGCGGGAAGTCGGCCGTGGCCTCGTAGGCGAGCAGGCGCGCGAGCTCGTGCGTGAGCTCGCGGAATTTCTTGGTGGAGATGTCGGCCTCGCGCAGGAGGCCGATCTTGTGCTTCACGAGCGGGTGCTTGACGTCGATGACAGGCATGGTGGTGTCTCAGTCGGTGGGCAGCAGCGCAGGCAAGATCCGCGCCGCCGTGCCGCGCAGCAGCAGGTGCGCCTCGTCGTCGATCTCGCTCGGCTCGGGGTTGAGGATCACGACCTGCGCGCCGGCACGCCGTGCGGTGTGGGCGAGGCCGGCCGCGGGGTAGACGGCACCCGAAGTGCCGACGACCAGCATCACGTCGCAGCTCCTGGCCAGCAGTTCGGCGCGCGACAGCGCCTCCTCCGGCAGCCGCTCGCCGAACCACACCACGCCCGGGCGCACGAGGTTGCCGCAGGCCGCGCAGCGCGGCGGGCTGCCGTCGATGCGCCGGTTCATGTCGCAGGGCCGGCATCGGCCTTCGTCGAGCCAGAGGTCCTGCAGGATGTCGCCGTGCAGGCGGATCACGTCGCGGCTGCCGGCACGCTGGTGAAGGTCGTCGACGTTCTGCGTCACGACGGTCACGCGACCGTGGTGCGCACGCTCGAACCGCGCGAGCGCCACGTGGCCGGCGTTGGGCTGGGCGCGCCGCACGCCCTCGCGGCGCTCGGCATACCAGTCCCACACCCGCGAGGGGTTGGCGCGAAAGCCCTCGGGGCTCGCGAGCTGCACCGGGTCGAACTTCGCCCAGAGGCCCGTCAGCGCATCGCGGAAGGTGGGGATGCCGCTTTCGGCCGACATGCCGGCACCGGTCAGCACGGCGAGGGTGCCCGCACCCTGCACGAGCGCACGCGCCTCGCGAAGCAAAGGCGCAGGCTCGTCGTTCATGCCTTCGATTCGCGCTGGCGCAGCGCTTCGTACAGGCACACGCCCGAGGCCACCGAGACGTTGAGGCTCTCCACCGCACCCTTCATCGGCAGGCGCACCAGCTCGTCGCAGGTCTTGCCGGTGAGCTGGCGCATGCCGGTGCCTTCGGCGCCCAGCACCAGCGCCACCGGGCCGGTGAGGTCGACGTCGTAGAGCGATTTCTCCGCCGCGTCCGAGGTGCCGATGACGCGGATGTCGCGCTCCTTCAGCTCGCCCAGCGTGCGCGCCAGGTTCGTGACCATGAAGTACGGCACCGTCTCGGCGGCGCCGCTGGCCACCTTGGCGACCGTGGCGTTGACGCCGACCGCGTGGTCCTTCGGTGCGATCACCGCATGGGCGCCGGCGCCGTCGGCCACGCGCAGGCAGGCGCCGAGGTTGTGCGGGTCGGTGATGCCGTCGAGCACCAGCAGCAGCGGCGGGCCTTCCACCGCGTCGAGCGTGTCGTCGAGGGAATGGCTCTTCGCGACCGCGCTCACGCGCGCCACCACGCCCTGGTGGCGGTGCGTGCCGCAGAGCTTGTGCAGGCGGTCGTCGTCGCTCTCGATGATGCGCACGCCCGCCTCGGTCGCTCGCTCGACGAACTGGCGCATGCGCTGGTCGCGCCGGGTCGCGTCGACGTGGATCTCGGCGATCGACGTGGCGGCGGTCTTCAGCCGCACGGTGACGGCATGGAAGCCGAACAGGATCGAAGTCTTGGGGCTGCTCATGCGGCGATGGTATCTGCGCCCCGCCGTGCCCCAAGTCAGCTCAGCGCCTTGCTCACCACGTCCATCAACTGCTGGTACTGGTAGGGCTTGGCGAGGTAGGCGTCGCACCCGGCGGCGAGGATGCGCTCGGCATCGCCCTTCATCGCCAGCGCCGTGAGCGCCACCACCTTGATGTGCGAGGTGCTCGGGTTGGCCTTGAGCCGACGCGTGACCTCCAGCCCGTCGAGGCCGGGCATCTGCACGTCCATCAGCACGAGGTCGGGCTGCCGGTCATGTGCGAGCTGCAGGCCGATCTCGCCGTTCTCGGCCGCGAGCACGGCGTGGCCGGCCTTGTGCAGCACGAGCTGGGCGAGCTTCAGGTTCTGCGGGTTGTCTTCGACGACGAGGATGTTGGCCATGGACGGCTCCCGTGGTTCAGGCTCGCCTCAGACCAGCGGTGCCGGCCGGGTCGACAGTCGCCCGAGGGTGAAGAAGAAGCAGGCACCGCGCCCCGGCGCCGACTCGACCCACAGCCGCCCGCCGTGCTTGTCGATCACGCGCTGCACGATGGCCAGGCCCACGCCGTTGCCCTGGAACACGGTGTCGGCATGAAAGCGCTGGAACGGCCGGAAGAGCCGCTCGCCCGCCGCATGCACGTCGAAGCCCGCGCCGTTGTCGCGCACGTAGAAGACCGGCCCGTCGTCGTCGGGCCGGCTGGCCACCTCGATGAAGGGCCGCGGCACGCCCGCGCTGTACTTCCAGGCGTTGGACAGCAAATTGGACAAGGCCACGCGCAGCAGGCGCTGGTCGCCCATTGCCTGCATGCCGGGCGCGACCTCCCATGCCATGTGCGGCTGCGGCCGCAGCTTCGACAACTCGCCGAGCAGCGACTGCGCGAGGTGCGAGATGTCCACCGGCTGCACCTGCATCTCGGTGCGGCTCATGTTGCCGAGCAGCAGCATGTCGTCGATGAGGCTGTTCATGCGGTGGGCCGCACCCTGGATGTAGCCCACGTACTCGCGCGCCTTGGGGCCCAGCTCGCCGGCGTGCCCCATGGCCATCAGGTCGGCGAAGCCCGCGATCTGCCCGAGCGGCGTGCGCAGGTCGTGCGACACCGAATAGCTGAAGCCCTCCATCTCGGCATGCACGGTGCGCAGCTCGCGGTAGGCCTTCTCGATCGCCTGGGCCTGCTGTTGCGCCTCGATCCGCAGGCGGTACATGCGGATGAACACCGCCGCCTTGGCGCGCAGGATCTCCGGCACGATGGGCGAGAGGATGTAGTCGACCGCCCCCAGCCGGTAGCCACGGTAGGCGTCCTGCTCGTGCACGTAGACGGCCGAGACGAAGACGATGGGCGCATCGAGCCCGGGGCAGTGGTCTCGGATGGCCTGCGCCACCTCGAAGCCGTCCATGCCCGAGAGGTGCACGTCGAGCAGCACCATCGCATAGGGGTGGTCGTTGCAACGCGCCAGCGCTTCCTCGCCGGAGCTCGCCATGTAGAGATGCGCGCCC
>DASWSY010000588.1:0-2923 GCA_036402415.1 Rhizobacter sp.
CGCCTTCCGCGACATCGCGCGCAAGTACGCCGGCCGTGCCGATGGCGCGGCCTACCTCGCTTCGAAGATCAAGGGCGGCGGCAGCGGCGTGTGGGGCGCGATCCCCATGCCGCCACAGACGCTGCCCGACGCCGACGCCCAGGAGCTGGCCCGATGGCTGGCCGCGGGCGCCCGCAAATGACCGTCGTTCCCGCCCCCCGATCCATGACTAGGAGTACTCAGATGCATACCCGTCGCGAAATGCTCGCGCGCAGCGCCGGCGTGGCCGGCATGCTGGCCGGGCTCGGGCTGCTGCCCGCCACCGCCCAGGCCGCCTGGAACGCCAAGGCCTTCGAGGCCAAGACCATGACCGACCTGATGGCCGCCCTGGGCGGCTCGGCACCCGCCGAAAGCAAGGACGTGACCATCACCGGTCCCGACATCGCCGAGAACGGTGCCGTGGTGCCGGTGGGCTGCGCCACCACCTTGCCCAACGTGAAGCGCCTGCTGATCCTGGTGGAGAAGAACCCCAACCTGCTCACGGCGGCATTCGACGTGAGCGATGCGGTGGAACCCAACTTCGCCACGCGCGTGAAGATGGGCCAGTCGTCGAACGTGATCGCGGTGGCGATGCTCGCCGACGGCAAGGTCGCGTTCGCCCAGAAGGAAGTCAAGGTCACCCTCGGTGGCTGTGGCGGTTGAGACCAACCCAGGAGTAGCAACATGGCAGACCCGATGCGCATTCGCGCCCAAGCCGCTGGCGACAAGGCCACCGTGCGCGTGCTGATGAGTCACGAGATGGAGACCGGCCAGCGCAAGGACGCCGCCGGCAAGGTGATCCCGGCCTGGCACATCACCGAAGTCAGCGCCGCACTCAACGGCAAGACCGTGATGACGGCCGAGTGGGGCCCTGCGGTGGCGAAGAACCCCTTCCTGCAGTTCACCCTCAAGGGCGCGAAGGCGGGCGACAAGGTGTCGATCTCCTGGATCGACAACAAGGGCGACAAGCGCACCGACGAAGCCAGCGTGACCTGAGGCGCAGCCACCATGAACAAGACCCTCGCCTGCTGCCTCGCCATCACGCTGTGCACCGGCACGGCGATGGCGCAGAAGTCCGCCGCCGACGGCATCGCCGAATACCGGGCGATGCTGGCCGACGGCAACCCCGCCGAGCTTTTCGAGATGAAAGGCGAAGAGCTCTGGAAGAAGAAGCGCGGCCCCAGGAACGCCAGCCTCGAATCCTGCGACCTGGGCCGCGGCCCGGGCGTCGTCAAGGGCGTGTTCGTCGAGCTGCCGCGCTACTTCCCCGACACCCGACGGGTGCAGGACCTCGAGTCCCGCCTGCTCACCTGCATGGAGACACTGCAGGGCTTCAGCGCCGCCGAGATCGCCAGAACGCCCTTCGGCAAGGGTGAACAGGCCAACGTGACGGCCCTGGCGACCTGGATCTCCGGGCAGTCGCGCGGCCTGCGCTTCAACCTGCCGCAGGCGCACGAGGCCGAGCGCCGCATGTACCAGATCGGCCAGCGGGCCTTCTACTACCGCGCGGGCCCGCACGACTTCGGCTGCGTGAGCTGCCACGGCGAAGAGGGCAAGCGCATCCGCCTGCAGGACCTGCCTCAGCTCACCAAGAACCCGGGCGACGGCGTCGGTTATGCGGCATGGCCCGCCTACCGCGTCAGCAACGGGCAGATGTGGGGCATGCAGCAGCGCCTGAACGACTGCTTCCGCCAGCAACGCTTCCCCTACCCCGGATTCGGCTCGGACCTGACGATCGCGCTGGCCACCTACATGGGCGTCAATGCCCAGGGTGCGCAGTCGGTCGCGCCGGCCATCAAACGGTGAGTCCCGCGATGAAGACAACGCACACCCTGACCCTTGCCATGCTGGCCGCGGCGCTCCTGGCCGGCTGCGCCACACGCAGCGCCGAAGAGGCCGACCGCGCGGCACTGCAGCTCATCCGCACCGCCTTCCGCGACGAGGGCATCGCCAAGGTCGACCGGCTCGACCAGGATGCGGCCAACGACGCCTGCTCGAAGGCGCAGGGCCAGCCCCTGGGCGACGCGCTCACCAAGGAGGTGGAGTCCGCCAACGGCAAGACCATCCGGCTGCCGGCCGACGGGCGCTACCTCGGCGACTGGAAGCGCGGCGAGGTCATCGCGCAGGACGGCCGTGGCCTGACCTTCACCGACCCGGCCACGCTCAAGAACGGCGGCAACTGCTACAACTGCCACCAGATCACCAAGGCCGAGATCAGCCACGGCACCATCGGCCCCAGCCTCTACCAGTACGGCAAGCTGCGCGGCGTGAGCGACCCGGCGAGCCCCGAAGCCCGGGCCATGCTGGAGTACACCTGGGGCAAGCTGTGGAACGCTCGGGCCACCAACGCCTGTTCGCAGATGCCGCGCTTCGGCCACAAGCAGCTGCTCTCCGACGACCAGCTGCGCGACGTGATGGCGCTGCTGCTCGACCCGAAATCACCGGTCAACGCGCAGTGAGGCGGCCCATGAAGAAGACGGCCTTGATCGTCGCCTGGCTGGCGGCCGGCGCTGCCGCCGCGCAAGGCACCGACGGCACGTACAGCACCAAGGTCATGACACCGGAGACGGCGCTGGTGGCCGCCCAGGCCGCGCTCGCGCGCTGCCGCGGGCAGGGTTACCAGGTGGCGGTGGCGGTCGTCGACCGTGCCGGCCTGGTGCAGGTGCTGCTGCGTGACCGCTACGCCGGCGCCCACACGCCCGACCTCGCCACGCACAAGGCGTGGACCTCGGCCAGCACGCGCACTGCCACCACTTCGCTCGCGGCCGAGAGCCAGGCCGGCAAGCCGATGAGCGGCCTGCGCGGCTACCCGCGCTTCATGCTCGTGGGCGGCGGCCTGCCGATCGAAGGCGGCGGCAGCACGCTCGGTGCCATCGGCGTGTCGGGCGCACCCGGCGGCGACGCC
>DASWSY010000589.1:0-7969 GCA_036402415.1 Rhizobacter sp.
GGTAGCCGAGGTTCACGCACACCGCTTCATCGGCCGGCGCGGCGGCGGGCTCGTCGGCGTCGGCCCGCAGGCGGCTCGGGCTCATGCGGTAGCTCTCGGCAAACGCCGCGTTGAAGCGGCGCAGGCTGCGAAAGCCGCTCGCGTGCGCCACCTGCGCGACAGGCAGGCAGGTGTCGGTCAGGAGCTGCTTGGCGAGCAGCAGGCGGCGCGTCTGCAGGTACTGCAGCGGCGTCACGCCGTGCTCGGCCGCGAAGATGCGCCGCAGGTGCCGATCGCTCACGCCCAGGTGGTCGGCCAGTGCCGTCATCGACAACTCGTCTTCTTCGCCCAGGCGCGCATCGAGCCACTGCGCCGCCTGGCGGGCGAGCGTGCGCGAGGCGTCCATCACCGACCACGCGAGACCGGGGCCCGGCGCGACCTCGGGCCGGCACTTCATGCACGGCCGGAAGGCCTCGGCCTCGGCCTGGGCGGGCGTCGAGAAGAAGCGGCAGTTTTCCTTGCGCGGCGTGCGCACCCGGCAGACGGGCCGGCAATAGATGCCGGTCGAGGTGACACCCACGAAGAGCCGCCCGTCGAAGCGGGCATCGCGGGCCTTGAAGACCTCATAGGCGGCGTCGTTGTCGAGTGTCATGCGGCCGATTATGGGTGGCCGATGCGGGGCGGCTCGCCGTTTTCGGACACATGCCTCGCCGACTCCGGCGGCCGCTTCGAGGGGGGTGGAACGCGCCGTGCTCCATGGGCCGTGGACGTTCATGTCGCGTCTATAGAATCCGCCAACTTCTACCAGGAGCACCCCCGCATGCAAGTCACCGCGTCGAATTTCAAGGCCTACGACATCCGCGGCATCGTCGGCAAGACGATCGACGAAACCTTCGCGGAGCACCTCGGCCGGGCCTTTGGCAGCGCGGCGGTCGCAGCAGGCGAGAAGGCCGTGGCCGTGGGCCGTGACGGCCGGCTCTCGGGGCCGGGCCTCGTGGCCGCGCTGGTCCGCGGCCTGGCTTCCACCGGCCTCGACGTCGTCGACCTCGGCGCCGTGACCACGCCGATGCTCTATTACGTGGCTGCCACGCGCGGCAAGCACGGCTGCAACTCGGGCATCCAGGTGACCGGCAGCCACAACCCCAAGGACTACAACGGCTTCAAGATGGTGCTGGCCGGCCGCGCCATCTATGGCGACGAGATCCAGGCGCTGCGCACGCGCATGGAGAAAGAGGACTACGTCGTCGGCACCGGCCGCTCGGCGAAGATGGACATCCTGGCCGAGTACCAGCACCGCATCGTCAGCGACTGCAAGCTGGTGCGCAAGATGAAGATCGTGGTCGACAGCGGCAACGGCATTCCCGGTGCGTCCGCGCCCGGCATCCTGCGCGCGCTCGGCTGCGAGGTGACCGAGCTCTACTCCGAGGTCGACGGCGACTTCCCCAACCATCACCCCGATCCGAGCAAGCCGGAGAACCTGGCCGACCTCATCCACGCCGTGAAGACGAGCGGCGCCGAGATCGGCCTCGCCTTCGACGGCGACGGCGACCGCCTGGGCGTCGTCACGAAGGACGGCAACATCATCTACCCGGACCGCCAGCTCATGCTCTTCGCGATCGACGTGCTCGACCGCAACCCGGGCGCCACCATCATCTACGACGTGAAGTGCACCCAGCGCCTGGCGCCCGTGATCCGCGAGCACGGCGGCAAGCCGCTGATGTGGAAGACCGGCCATTCGCTCGTGAAGGCCAAGCTCAAGGAAACGAAGGCGCCGCTCGCCGGCGAGATGAGCGGGCACATCTTCTTCAGCGAACGCTGGTACGGCTTCGACGATGCGACCTACACCGCCGCGCGGCTGTTGGAGATCCTGTCGAAGAGCAAGAACCCGAGCGAGGTGCTCGACGGCCTGCCCACGAGCTTCAACACGCCCGAGCTCAACGTGCCCTGCGCCGAAGGCGAGCCGAAACAGGTGGTGGACAAGCTGCTCAAGAACGCCGACTTCCCCGGTGCCGAGGTCGTGACCATCGACGGCCTGCGCGTGGACTACCACGACGGCTTCGGCCTCATCCGGTCCTCGAACACCACGCCGGTGCTGGTGCTGCGCTTCGAAGGCCACACGCAGGAGGCGCTGCACCGCATCGAAGACCGGATGATGGCCGCGCTGAAGGCGGCCAAGCCCGACGCGCAGGTCGCCGCTGCGGCCCACTGAAGACTTTGTGCGTGTCCTGATCGTCAAGCTGTCCTCGCTGGGCGACGTGGTGCACGCCATGCCGGTGGTGCATGACATCCGCAGCGTCTACAGCGGGGCACGCATCGACTGGGTCGTCGAGCCTGCATTCGCGCCCCTCGTGCGCCGGGTGCAGGGCATCGGCGAGGTCATCGAGTGCGCACAGCGCCGCTGGCGCAAGCGCTGGTGGACGAGCGCCGTGCGCGCCGAGTGGCGCCAGTTCAGGCGCCAGCTCACGGCCGAACGCTATGACGCGGTGATCGACCTGCAGGGCCTGACCAAGTCGGCCGTCGTGGCGCGCATGGCGCAGGGGCCGAGCTTCGGCCTCGCCAACAAGACCGAGGGGTCGGGCTACGAGTGGCCGGTGCGCTGGCTGATCGACCAGACCATCGAGATCACACCGCGCATCCACGCCCTCGACCGCTCGCGCGAGCTGGCCGCGCGGGCGCTCAACTACCAGGTGAGCGGCTCACCGTATTTCGGCCTGCTCGCACAGGCCGAACCGTTGCCGCAGCCCACCGTGGTCTTCGTGCACGGCACCTCGCGCGACGACAAGCTCTGGCCCGAGGCCTCGTGGATCGAACTCGGGCAACGCATGGTGGCGTCGGGTTACGCGGTTGCGTTGCCGCATGCCGGCGAGGCCGAGCGTGCGCGGGCCGACCGCATCGCGCGCGCCATCGGCGAACACGCGAGCGTGTGGCCGCAGATGTCGCTCGACGCGTTGGTCGACCGGCTCGGCGCGGCGCAGGGCGTGATTGGTGTCGACAGCGGCCTGAGCCACATCGCGGTGGCGCTCAACCTGCCGCACGTGCAGCTTTACAACTTCCCGACGTCGTGGCGCACCGGGCCGCTGGCGGCGCACGGCCATCACCACCAGGTGGCACTGGAACGCGAGCCCACGCCCGAGGTCGACCTCGTCTGGGCGAGCTGGCAGGTGGTGCGCCGCGCCAGGCGCGGGTCGCCATGATCGCGCGGCACCTCTATTCCAACCTGCTGCGCCTGCTCAAGCCGGCCTACGTGCTGCGCCTGTGGTGGCGCGGGCGCGCCGAGCCGCTGTACCGCCATGCGATCGGCGAGCGGCTGGGCGACTACCAGGGTGCAGCGCAAGCCGGTGCGCTGTGGGTGCATGCGGTCTCTCTGGGCGAGACGCGCGCGGCGGCGGCCTTGATCGATGCGCTGCGCGCGCGCCACCCGCAGCTTCGCCTCTTGCTCACGCACAGCACCGCCACCGGACGCGAAGCCGGCCAGGCGCTGCTGCGCGAGGGCGATCTCCAAGCCTGGCTGCCCTATGACACGCCTGGCGTGGTGGAACGCTTCTTCAGGCAGTTCAAGCCCACCGCAGGCGTGCTGATGGAAACCGAGATCTGGCCCAACCTGCTGCATGCCGCGCATGCCGCCGGCGTGCCGATGGTGCTGGCCAACGCGCGCCTGAGCGCGAAGAGCCACCGCCAGGGCCAGCGCCTGTCGTCGGTGATGTACCCGGCCGCCGCCACGCTGCGCATGGCGCTGGCGCAGACCGAAGACGACGCGGCCCGCCTGCGCGACTCCGGCGTGCGCGAGGTGGTGGTGTGCGGCAACCTCAAGTTCGACATGGCGCCCGACCCGGCGCTCATCGCACGCGGCAAGGCCTGGCAGGCCCGCCTCGCCCGTCCGGTGGTGATGGCCGCGGCCACGCGCGAGGGCGAGGAAGCGATGCTGCTGTCCGCCTGGGCGGCGCTGCCGGCCGAGGGGCGGCCCCTGCTGCTGATCGTGCCGCGCCACCCGCAGCGCTTCGACGAGGTGGCCACGCTCGTGAACGCGCAAGGGCTGTCGCTCGCCCGGCGCAGCCGCTGGCCGTCCGAGCCGGACGAGGCGGCGTGGTCTGCCGACGTGTGGCTCGGCGACAGCATGGGCGAGATGCCGCTCTACTACGGGATGAGCAGCGTGGCCCTGCTGGGCGGCAGCTTCGAGCGGCTGGGCGGGCAGAACCTGATCGAGGCCGCGGCCTGCGGCTGCCCGGTCGTGATGGGCCCGCACACCTTCAACTTCGCCGAAGCGGCCGAGCTCTCGCTCGCCGCCGGCGCATCGCTGCGCGTGGCCGACATGCCCGAAGGCGTGGCCCGTGCCGTGGCCCTGGCCGGCCACGCCGATCGCGTGGACTACGCCGAGCGCGCGGTGGCCTTCGCCAGCCAGCACCGTGGTGCGGCCGATCGCATGGCCGACCGCATTGCGCCCCTGCTCGGGCGCTGAGGACTACTTCGCCAGCAGGTTGTTGACCGCGGCCACGTCGGCCGGGCTCAACTGGCCGGCGGCCTGGCGCAGGCGCAGGTTGTTGATCAGCACGTCGTAGCGTGCGCGCGCGAGGTCGCGGCGCGTGGTGAAGAGCTGGGTCTGGGCGTTCAGCACGTCGAGGTTCACCCGCACGCCCACCCGGTAGCCGAGCTGGGTGGCTTCGAGTGCGACCTGGCTCGACGATTCGGCTGCTTCGAGCGCCTTCACGCGTGCCTGCAGCGACTGCGAGCCGAAGTACACCGTGCGCGCCGCCTGGGTAGCCGAGCGTCGCGCCACTTCGAGGTTGTTGCGCGACTGCTCTTCCAGCAGCAGCGTCTCCTTCACGCGGTTCTGCACCGAGAAGCCGGCGAAGAGGGGCACGTTGAGGGTGATGCCCACGCTCGACTGGCTGGTGTTGCCCGAATAGTTGACGGTAGGCGCGAGGCCCTGCTGCGACTGGCCGTTGGTGCGGCCGCGGCCCACGCTGCCGCTCAGGTCGACGGTGGGCAGGTGGCCTGCGCGGGCCTTGCTCGTTTCGAGCTGCGCCACCTCGTAGCCGACCTGGGCCTTGCGCACCGGGGGCGAGGCTTCGGCCTGCGACACCCAGGTCTCCACGTCGGCCGGGGTCACCGGCGGCAGCGCCACGGGGACTGCCAGCGGCTTGGGCTGGACGCCGTTGCGGCCTACGAGCTGGTCGAGCGCGATGCGCTTGGTCAGGAGGTCGTTCTCGGCAGCCAGCTCCTGCGCGGTGGCAAGGTCGAAGCGGGCCTGCGCCTCGCGCGTGTCGGTGATCGTCGCGGTGCCGACCTCGAAATTGCGCTTGGCCGAGGCGAGCTGTTCGGAGATGGCCTTGGTGCTCGCCTGTGCCGTCGTCAGGGCGTCCTGCGCGGCCAGCACATCGAAGTAGGCGGTGGCCAGGCGCACGATCAGGTCCTGCTCGGCGATGGCGAGGTCGGCCTTCGCTGCGTCGACACCAAGGTCTGCCTGCGAGATGGTCGCGTCGTTGGCGCGGTTGAAGAGCGACTGGCGTGCGTTGAGCGTGGCGCTCGGACCGCGGTTGGTCGAGTCGCTGACCGGCGAGTCGTTGGTCGTGCGGCCATAGCTCAAGGCCGCACCCACGTTGGGTCGCCGCAGTGCATGCACCTGGTCGGCCCTGTACTGCGCCGAATCCGCGAGCGCCCGTGCCGCGAGGTAGGTTGCGTCATACCCACGCGCGGTGTCGTAGAGCTCCTGCAACGACTGGGCATGGGCAGCAGGCAGGGCGCCGAGGGCAAGCGCTGCCGCCAGGGCGAGGCGCGTGAAAGCAGGGGACATGAACAGGTCCTTGGGTTGTACTGCGTTCGGAAAGGGTTTCAGAAGTGGAAGCGCGATGGCTCTTCGAAACCGGAGAGGCGCTGGGCCACGGTGTCGAACAGGTTGACGCTCCTGAACTCGTTGTCGCCGACGCGGGTGACGAGCACCGCGTTCATCACCGGCTCCTGGCCGACGATGGCGGCGAGACGGCCGCCCACCTTCAGTTCGTTCAGCAGGGCCTGCGGGATCGACGCCACCGAGCCCGACAGCAGGATCGCGTCGAACGGGCCGGCGGTGGGCAGGCGCTTGGAGCCGTCGCCCTCGACCACGCTGACGTTGGTGACCGAGGCGCGCCGGAGGTTTTCGGAGGCCAGCTTGGCGAGCACGGGGTCGATTTCCATCGTGACGACCTGGCGCGCCTTGTGGGCGAGCAGCGCGGCCATGTGGCCGGAGCCGGCGCCGATCTCGAGCACACGCTCGTGCTTGCGCACTTCCAGCTCCTGCAGCAGGCGGGCCTCGACCTTCGGGGCGAGCATGACCTGCCCGTTCGGCAGGGGCACCTCGGTGTCGAAGAAGGCCATGCCGCGGTAGGCGGCCGGCACGAAGTCTTCGCGCTTGACCACGGCCAGCAGGGACAGGACGCTCGGGTCCAGCACGTCCCAGGGACGGATCTGCTGTTCGATCATGTTGAAGCGGGCTTGCTCGGTGTTCATGGCGTGTCTCGTTGGTGAAGCTTCAGGGAATCAAAAATTCTATTTGCCGCCCGTGGGCTGCGGGGCGATGTCAGCAGCGGCATGGCTGCGGCCGCCGAACTTGCGCCGCGCCCACGCGGCCAGGTCGTCGAGGTAGCAGTAGATGACGGGCACGACCACCAGCGTCAGCAGCGACGAGGTGATCACGCCGCCGATCACCGCCTGGCCCATGGGGGCGCGCTGCTCCGAGCCTTCGGAGAGCGCGAACGCCAGCGGCACCATGCCGAAGACCATGGCGAGCGTGGTCATCAGGATCGGCCGCAGGCGCACTTCGGCGGCGTGAAGCAGGGCTTCTTCGCGGCCCATCGGCGCGAGGCCGTTCTCGCCGGCGCGTGAACGGATGGCGAAGTCGACCAGCAGGATCGCGTTCTTCGTCACCAGCCCCATGAGCATCACGATGCCGATGATGCTGAACATGTTGAGCGTGGAGCCGAAGACCAGCAGCGTGAGCACCACGCCGATCAGCGTGAGCGGCAGCGAGGCCATCAGCGCGATGGGCTGCAGGAAGCTCTTGAACTGGCTCGCGAGGATCATGTAGATGAAGACGATGGCGAGCGCCAGCGCGCCGATCGCGTAGCGGAACGACTCGGTCATGTTCTTGGTCGAGCCGCCGAAGCTGTAGCGGTAGCCGGGCGGGAAGGCCACGCCGTCGAGCACGCGGCGGATGTCGGCCGAGACTTCGCCGCTGCTGCGGCCGAAGGCGTTGGCGTCGACGTTGATCTCGCGGTTGAGGTCGCGGCGGTTGATCTGGTTGAGGCCGGTCGAGGGCGTCACCTCGGCCACCTGCGACAGGCGCACGATGCGCGGCGAGCCGTCGGCCGCGGCGGCCACGTTGATGGGCACGCGCAGCAGGTCGTCGAGCTTGACGCGGGCTTCGGGCGTGACGCGCACGTTGACGTCGTAGTTCTCGCCGTCGGGCGCGCGCCAGTTGCCCGCGAGGGTGCCGGCCACCAGCGTGCGCAGCGTGCCGGCGAGCGCGTTGACGTTCAGGCCGAGGTCGGCCGCGGCGTCGCGCTTCACGTCGATCGACACGGTGGGCTTGTCGGGCTTGAGCGTGGTGTCGAGGTCGACCAGGCCGGGGATCTCGCGCAGCTTCGGCATGATCAGGTTCGACAGGCGCTCCAGCTCGGCGAGGTCGGGCCCCTGGATCGAGAACTGCAGGCTCTTGCCGCCGCCGAGGTCGGTCACGCCGATGTTGGTGACGGTGATGCCCGGGATGCGTGCGAGCCGCTCGCGCAAGGGCGCGGTGAGCTGGTCGACGCTTCGCTCCCGGTCCTTGCGGTCGACCAGGCGCACGTAGATCGCGCCATAGATCTTGCCGGGCGAGCCCGCGCCGTTGATGGTGGTCACGGTGTGGCGCACCTCGGGCATCTCGCGCAGCACGGCGTCGATCTGCTTGGCGCGTGCTTCGGTCGTTTCGAGCGAGGAGCCGACCGGGGTGTAGAAGTTGATCTGCGTTTCCGAGAAG
>DASWSY010000590.1:0-4805 GCA_036402415.1 Rhizobacter sp.
GCGCACATGGACTCGTCCATCATCACCGAGGCGGCGCCGTCCGAGATTGCCGACTTCTCCGAGACCCGCTTGCCGGCTGGCATGGGCGACGAAGCTGGTGCGACGGGCCTGCCGCTGATCGGCAAGCAGCCGGTGGCCACCCAGCAGCGCGTGCTGCTCGGCCTGGTGACGGTCGGCCTCCTCGGCCTGATCGGCATGACGCTTTACTCGTTCAACTCCGCGTCGAAGGGCGCAGCGCAGGTGGCCGCCTCCGGTCAGGCGCTGATGCAGTCGCAGCGTCTTGCGAAGTCGGTGTCCCAGGCGCTGATCGGTTCGGCGTCTGCCTTCCCTGAGGTGAAGGAATCGACCGAGGTGCTGGCCAAGAGCGTGCGAGGCCTCGCCAAGGGCGAAGGTGGTCTCGATGCGGCGCCCGCGTCGGTGCAGGAGGCGCTGGCGCCGATGGTGCCGCTCGTCGACCGCGCGGAAAAGAACGCCAACACCGTGATGGGCCAGGAAAAGATCCTGACGCAGGTGGGCAAGGCACTTCGCACCATCAACCGCCAGTCGTCCGACCTGCTGGAAATCGCCGAGACGGTGTCGTCGCTCAAGCTGCAGCAGGAAGCCTCGTCGGCCGAGCTGTCGGCCGTCGGTCAGCTCGTGATGCTGACGCAGCGCATCGGCAAGTCGGCCAACGAGTTCCTGACCATGGAAGGCGTGTCGCCCGAGGCGGTGTTCCTGCTGGGCAAGGACTTGAATTCGTTCCGCGAAATCGCCGATGGCCTGCTCAACGGCAACCAGGAACTGCGCCTGCCCGGCACGAAGGACGCGCAGACCAAGGAACGCCTGCAAGCCCTCTTGAAGCAATACGAAGAGACCCGCTCGGAAGCCGGCTCGATTCTGGGCAACCTGCAGGGTCTGGTCTCGGCGCGTGAAGCTCAGGCCTCGATCATTCAGGACAGCGAGCCGCTGCGCAAAGGCCTGGAAACGGTGCAGGAGCAGCTCGGTGTCGTGACCGGCTTCAGTGCCATCGCCGTGGTGGTGATCGGCCTGTTCGCAGCCATGATCGCGATCGGTGGTTATGGCCTGGTGCGCCTCTACGTGAGCGATCAGGCGCAGCGAGCCCAGGTCGCCAAGGCCCAGCAGCTCGAAGCAGAACGCCAGGAGCAGGAAGCCAAGCGCGTGAACGACGCCAACCAGGCGGCCATTCTGCGATTGATGAACGAACTGCAGACGGTTGCTGAAGGTGACCTGACGCAGCAAGCCACCGTGACCGAGGACATCACCGGCGCCATTGCCGACTCGGTGAACTACACGGTGGAAGAACTTCGAACCCTGGTGTCGCAGGTGCAGGGCACGGTGGGCCGGGTGACCGAAACGACGCAGCAGGTGGAAGCCACGTCGACCGAACTGCTGGCCGCCTCCGACGAACAGCTGCGCGAGATTCGCGAAACCGGCGAGTCGGTGCTCCAGATGGCGAACCGAATCAACGAAGTGTCGGCACAAGCCCAGCAGACGGCCCAGGTGGCACGCCAGTCGCTGCAAGCTGCAGAAACCGGTCTGACCGCGGTGCAGAACACGATCGGCGGTATGAACTCCATCCGCGACCAGATCCAGGAAACCTCCAAGCGAATCAAGCGACTCGGCGAGTCGTCGCAGGAGATTGGTGAAATCACCGAACTGATTTCCGACATTACGGAACAGACGAACGTGCTGGCACTGAACGCCGCCATCCAGGCAGCGTCCGCAGGTGAAGCCGGCCGGGGCTTCTCGGTGGTGGCGGAAGAAGTGCAGCGGCTTGCAGAACGCTCCGGCGACGCAACCCGCCAGATCGCGGCCCTGGTGAAGACCATTCAGACCGACACGCAAGACGCGGTGGGCGCCATGGAACGCTCCACGCAGGGTGTGGTGGAAGGTACCCGACTGTCCGACGCGGCCGGTAGCGCACTGGGTGACATCGACCGTGTGTCGCGCCAGCTTGCAGACCTGATTCAGCAGATCTCCTCACAAGCGTCTCGGGAAGCCGAATCTGCGAACGTGGTGGCTGCCAACATCCAGCACATCTTCGCGGTGACGGAGCAGACCGGTGAAGGTACCCGTTCAACGGCCCAGATGGTGCGTGAGCTGTCCCGTACCGCAGAAGAACTGAAGCAGTCGGTGGCGCGGTTCAAGATCGGCTGATCGCACGAAGACAGCGCCATGGCGTCGGCCCTGGCACCAGACTCGGACACTAGGCACGGATGGAAAGCCACGCGACGATGAGCGAGACCATGAGCGAAATGAGCGACGACCTGAGTGCCCTGGCGTGGGTCCACGAGGAGCTGCGGCGCTCGCTCGACAACGCGCACAAGGCCCTGCGTCGGTTCGTGAAGGAAGCGGAGTCGATGAGCGGCTCCGACGTCGACGCCGTCGACCCGGCCGTGCTGCGCACGGCGCGCCAGCAGATCCACCAGGGCGTCGGTGCGCTCGAGCTCGTCGGGCTGCCCGCCGTGGCCGTGGTGCTGCGCGCAAGCGAAGCCGCGGTGCAGCGTTTCATCGCCAAGCCCGAGAAGCTCACCGAAGCCGACGTCGACGCAATCGAGCTGTCGTCGTTTGCCTTGCTCGACTACCTGCAACGCATGCTATCGGGCAAGCCGGTGTCGTCGCTGGCGCTTTTCCCGCGCTACCAGGCCGTGCAGGCACTGGCGGGCGCCGAGCGCATCCATCCCGCCGACCTGTGGAACCACGACTGGCGTTGGGTCGACATCGGCAAGGACTCCAGCGTCACGCCCCGTGCCCTCGACCAGCAGGCGCAAGAGGACTTCGAAAAGCAGCTGCTGCCGCTGCTGCGCGGCAACAACCCCAAGGCCGCCACGGCGCTGAGCGACCTGTGCGCGAGTCTTGGCATGGGCGCGTCCAGCCTGCCGGCCGCCACGCAGTGGAAGCTCGCCTCGGCTTTCTTCGAAAGCCAGGCGCAAGGCCTGCTCAAACCCGATCTCCACAGCAAGCGCGTCGCCTCGCGCCTGCTGGCCCAGTTGCGCGCCTTCGAGCGCGGTGAGGGCGAGGTGTCGGAGCGCCTGTCGCACGACATGCTCTTCTTCTGCGCGCAGAGCGCATCGCCCGGCGATGGCCGCAAGGCCCCGCGCCTGGCAGCGGCCCGCCAGGCTTACGGCTTGGCCCAGCACGCGCCGGCCGACTACGAAGTCAACCGCCTCGGCCGCTTCGACCCGGCCGTGATCGCGCAGGCACGCAAGCGCGTGGCCAGCGCGAAGGACGCCTGGTCCGGCGTGGCCGGTGGCGAGATGCACCGCATGGGCGGTCTTTCCGAACAGTTCTCGCTCGTGGGTGACTCGCTCAAGCGCCTCTACCCGAACGGCGATCAGCTCGCCGACGAGTTGCAGAACGCCATTGCCCAGACCCAGCAGTCGGGCACCGCACCGCAGCCGCCGCTGGCGATGGAAGTCGCGACCAGCGTGCTCTACCTCGAAGCCTCGCTGGAAGACGGCGACTTCGACGACCCCGACGAGGGTAAGCGCGTGGCGCGCCTCGCCCAGCGCATCGCCTCGGTGCGCGCGGGCCACACCCCCGACCCGCTCGAAGCGTGGATGGAGGAGCTCTACCGCCGAGTCTCCGACCGCCAGACCATGGGCAGCGTGGTGCAGGAGCTGCGCGCCTCCCTGTCGGAAGCCGAAAAGCACATCGACCAGTTCTTCCGCAACCCGGCCGACCGCCCCGCGCTCGCGCCGGTGCCGCAGTTGCTGTCGTCGATGCGTGGCGTGCTGTCCGTGCTCGGCATGGACCAGGCCGCCCACGCGGTGCTGCGCATGCGCGACGACATCGACGGCTTGCTCAGCACCGATGTCGACCCGCAGCAGGTTGTGCAGTCGGGCACCTTCGACCGTTTGGCCAGCAACCTCGGTGCGCTCGGGTTCCTGATCGACATGCTCAGCGTGCAGCCCCAGGTGGCCAAGTCGCTGTTCGTGTACGACGCCCAGGCCGGTACCCTGAGCCCGCTGATGGGCCGCAGCGCCGCTGCGCGCCAGGCCACCAACCTCGTCGTGCCGGCCGCCGCGCCGGCGCCGGTGGAGCCGCGCCTGATCGAACAGGCGCAGTCGCTCGCGTTTGCCGCCGTGAGCGACCGTGTGCCACTCGACGAAGTGGCACGCGACCTCGAGCACCTGTCGCAAGAAGCCAAGGCCGCCCACCAGCCCGAGCTGGTCGCGACTGTCCAGGAAGCCAAGGAAGCAATCGAGCACGCTGCCAGCCCGGAAGAAGTGGCCGCTGTGCGCGAGGAGCTGTCCGACAAGCTCGCCGACTTCGTTCACACCGCCAGTGGTCCGATCCCGCTCGATGAAGCGCCGGTCATCGTGGCCAAGGCGCCGCCGCCGCCGCCCCTGTCGCCCACGCCCACCAGCATGGCGACTGACCTCGGCGACGACCCCGAGATGCGCGAGATCTTCCTGGAGGAAGCGCGCGAGGTCATCGACACCGCTCGGACCGCTCTCGGCGCGCTGGAGCATTCGCCCGCCAACATCGAGCAGCTCACGACCGTTCGTCGCGCCTTCCACACGCTGAAGGGCAGCTCGCGCATGGTGGGCCTGAAGGAATTCGGCGAAGCCGGCTGGATCTGCGAGCAGGTCTACAACACCTGGCTGGCCGAGCAGAAGGCGGCCGATCCCGGCCTGATGAGCTTCACCGGCAACACCCTCGGCTACTTCGCCGAGTGGGTGGAGGCCATTGCTCGCCAGCAGCCCGCAGGCTTCACCTCGGCACCGGTGAAGGCCGCTGCCGACGCGCTCGGCCGTGGAGAGGCCGTGCCTGCCATCGCCGCGTCGCCGGCCAACGATCTG
>DASWSY010000591.1:0-4002 GCA_036402415.1 Rhizobacter sp.
GGAGAGCTGGTCCACCATGGTGTTGATGGTGTCCTTCAGCTCCAGGATCTCGCCCTTCACGTCCACCGTGATCTTCTTCGACAGGTCGCCGGCGGCCACCGCCTTCGTCACGTCGGCGATGTTGCGCACCTGAGAGGTGAGGTTGCCGGCCATGAAGTTCACCGACTCGGTCAGGTCCTTCCAGGTGCCGGCCACGCCCTGCACATCGGCCTGGCCGCCCAGCTTGCCCTCGGTGCCCACTTCGCGCGCCACGCGCGTCACCTCGGCAGCAAACGAGCGGAGCTGGTCCACCAGCGTGTTGACGGTGCTCTTGAGTTCGAGGATCTCGCCCTTGCCGTCGACCGTGATCTTCTTCGACAGGTCGCCGGCCGCCACCGCTTTGGTCACGTCGGCGATGTTGCGCACCTGGCTCGTGAGGTTGCCGGCCATGGAGTTCACCGAGTCGGTGAGGTCCTTCCACGTGCCCGACACGCCCTCCACCCGCGCCTGGCCGCCCAGGATGCCCTCGGTGCCCACCTCGCGCGCCACCCGCGTCACTTCCGACGCGAAGGACCGGAGCTGGTCCACCATGGTGTTGATGGTGTTCTTGAGCGTGAGGAACTCGCCCTTCACGTCCACGTCGATCTTCTTGGAGAGGTCGCCCTTGGCCACCGCAGTGGTCACGTCGGCGATGTTGCGCACCTGGTCGGTCAGGTTGCCGGCCATGGAGTTCACCGAGTCGGTGAGGTCCTTCCACGTGCCGGCCACGCCCTTCACCTTGGCCTGGCCGCCGAGCTTGCCTTCGGTGCCCACCTCGCGCGCCACGCGCGTCACCTCGGCCGAGAAGTTGGAGAGCTGGTCCACCATCTTGTTGATGGTCTTGGCGGTGCGCAGGAACTCGCCTTCGAGCTCGCGCCCTTCCACTTCGAGCGCCATGCTCTTGGAGAGATCGCCCTGCGCCACGGCGCCGATGACGCGGGCCACTTCAGACGTCGGGTGCACCAGGTCGTCGATCAGCGCATTGATGCAGTGGACCGACTCACCCCAGAAGCCCCGCGCATCGGGCAGCGAGGCACGCTGCTTGAGCTTGCCTTCCTTGCCGACGACCTGGCGCAGCCGGCCCAGTTCGTCGGCGAGCGCTGCGTTCTGCTCGACCAGGTCGTTGAAGACGTCGGCCACCTTGCCCGCAATGCCCTCCCAGTGCAGGGGCAGGCGCACCGTGGCGTCGCCTCGTCGCAACTGTGTCAGCGCGTTCAACAGAACGGCCATCTCACGGTCGGGAACGGCGATTGCCGTGTCGTCGATGACTTTCATGGCGGAGGCTTTCAGCTAGGGCCGGTGCGCCAGTACGCACCTTGGACAGGACGAAGGTGCGAGGAGCGTAGGGCCTGGCCGCTTGGCACCCATGACGGACAAGCGCGAGACCTGCTGTAGGAAAGGGCCTACAGCCCTCGGGGACACCCCTTGACGTCGGGGTGACACGCATCGCCAGACTCGAAAGCCCCGCGTAGACTCCCCGCCACCCAACCGGAGCCCGACCTCGTGAACGCCGTGACCATCCTCTACGTCGAAGACAGCGACGACCTGCGCGACACCATCGGCATGCTACTGGAAGCTCCCGGCCGCGAAGTGCTGAGCTGCGCCACCGCGGAGGAGGCGCTGGAGCTGCTCGCCCAGCGCGACGCCGACGTCGTCATCACCGACGTCAGCCTGCCTGGCATGTCCGGCACCGACTTCGCCCGCAAGCTGCTGGCCGACAAGCCGGACCGTCGCGTGGTGCTGTGCTCGGGCTACGAGTTCGGCGACACGGTGGCCCAGTTCGGACCCAACGTGCGCGCGCTGCTCAAGCCTTTCGAGCCCGACGACATGGAAGCCCTGGTCAGCGAGGTCTGCGACCAGGTGCGCGCGCTCGCCTGAGCTCAGGCCGCCTGGCGCATGCGCGGCGGGGCGTCGGTCGGCAGGCCTTCTTCGTCGATGGAGTGCGCTTCCTTGCGCGGCCCCAGGCGCTTGGCCCGCTCCGACAGGCGCATGTAGAAGCTGGCCACCTCGCGCAGGTCCTGTTCATCCAGGCCTTCGATGCCGATCATGCGGTTGCTCGCCAGGCGGTTGGCCGCCAGCAGTTCGTTGAGCTTGAGGTGCAAGGCCACGCTGTCCTTGTTCTGGCTCTGCTGGATCAGGAACACCATCAGGAAGGTCACGATGGTGGTGCCGGTGTTCACCACCAGCTGCCAGCTCTCTGAAAAGCCGAACAGCGGCCCGGTGGCGCCCCAGGCCACGATGACCAACAGCGCACCGCAAAAGGCGGCAGGCGTGCCGGCCCAGCGCGTGACCCCCGAGGCGAACCGGTCGAAGGCCGTGAGCAGGGGTGAATGGCTGGCCGCATAGGCCGTGCTCGTGGTCGACGGCATGGCGCCGGCGTGGCCACTGCCACGCTCGGGCGCCTGGGCCGATCGATCTTCGGCTGGCTTCACCGCCGCTCCGGCGTGGTGCCGCCGACGCGGCTCGCGGCCGGCCTCGTCTCGAGCGTCGCGCGGGCCGCCGGCTCGCCCAGGAAGAACTCACCCAGATCGTCGGCGACCCCGACCAGCAAGGCGTGATGCGGCTCGAACAGCACGCGGTCCTCGGCGGCCAGCAGGGCACCGGCGGCGAGTGCGGCAACCGCGGTCACGGTTGCCATGAGCGAAGGCGCGGGTTTCATGGCCGGGCCCCTTTCCGATTGGCGTGAGGTGGACGGGTTCAGTGCACCCGTGAAGCTTCCTCGCCCATCAGTTCGCTCTTGCGCGACTGCAGCGAGGCTCCGAGTTCCTTGAGGTCGAGTTCCGTCTTCTTGAGCTTCGGGAACATCTCCTTCTCTTCTTCCTTGACGTGGTGCTCGATGTATTCGCCGAGTACCGTGACCTTGGCGTCGTACAGCTCGTCCGACGGCTGCATGGCGCGGATATGTGCGATCAGGTCCTTGGCGCTGGCGTGCTCGACCTGTGCTTCGTCGACCAGGTCGCCTTCGTCCAGCGCCTCGTAGGCGGCGGGGTACAGCAGCTCTTCCTCGATCTGCGCGTGCACGGTCAGCATCTGGCAGATCTGCTCGGCCAGAGCCTGCTTCTGGCTGTCGTCGGCCTCGGCCTTGACGAGCTTCTCGTACTCGCTGAAGAGCGCCTTGACCTCCTTGTGGTCCTGCGTGAGCAACTTGATGGCATCCGGCGTGCGGGCGGCGCTGCTGCGGGTGGAGGTGGACTTGCGGGATTGGGTGGATGTGGTCGGCATGGGATGGCTCCGTGGTGCGTGGCTGTCTGGTGGTTGGGGTGAATCGCTTCGATGAGGTCACAGCGTACGAATGAACGCGACGGCGCAACAGGCCCCTGTCACGCGAAACGGAAAACTCCTACAAGCGCGCCGCGCCGTCGCTGACGACAGGGGTTCCGGGCTTCAGGCGCGCGCGCCTGAACCGCCCTCGCGCGCCGGGAAAACCCTGGCGCTGATGTCGCTGTTGACCATGTGCACCAGGTCCTTGTCGAGCGAATCGCTCACGCGCTTGGCGACCTCGGGGTGAAGCTGCTTGCGCAGCAGACCGAGGAAGCGGGGCGCGGCGACCAGGCGCAGCTCGTCGAAGCGCTTGGCGTGAAAGGCGGTCTCGAGGTGCGCCGCCACGCGCCGCGCAAACCCGTCGGCCTCCAGGTGGCGCTCGTCGGCACCGGCCGAGGCGGTGGCGTTGCCGGTGGTGCCGAGCGAACCGGCGGCACCGGCCGGTGAGCGGCGCCCCACGGCGTCGCGGCGCAGGTCCTGGCCTTTGGCGTGCGCCGCCGCATCGGTCAGTTCCTCGACGGGCTCGAGCTCGTCATCGTCGCCGCTGCGTTCGAGAATGCGGGCGATGGCCTCGTCGGCCACCACGACCCAGATGGTGTGCTTCATCGCGTGCTCCTTTGGTCGTCATGCAGAAGCACTGGACCGGCAAGCGATGTGCCGAAAAGAGAAACGGGCCGCGAGGGCCCGTTTCGTACTTGCTTTTTGGCGGAGAGGGTGGGATTC
>DASWSY010000592.1:0-2356 GCA_036402415.1 Rhizobacter sp.
GGACCACCTCAAGGTCCTGCGCGCCTCGATCCTGCAGTCGGGGGTGAAGGCGGCCGACACCGGCTGGTACGTGGGCCTCGATGCCGACGTGTACGCCGGCGGCAAGCCCGCGCGCGAGAAAGAGCGCGAGCAGGCCAAGGGCAAGCGGGTGATCTTCGCCACGTACAAGATGTGTTCCGAGGGCACCGACATCCCGTGGCTGGACACCTGCGTGCTGGCCGCGCCGCGCGGCGACGTGAACCAGATCGTCGGGCGCATCCGCCGCGAGTACGAGGGCAAGAAGGAGCCGCTGGTGTACCACCCGGTGTACAAGGACAGCCCGGTGTTCGCGTCGTACGCGGCGACCTGCCTCAAGTGGTACCAGAGCCTCGGCGCGAAGGTGCTGGTGTATCGGTGACACGTTGACATTCGCCAATGCACGCAGTACGTTGTGCACCTGCAGACCCGACGGAGCGATCCATGAGCGACACCCGATCCCAGCAGCGCTACGGCCGCTGGTACGCCAACAAGGGCGGCGACCTCGCCGAACGCCGCCGCGAGCGGTACGCCTCCGACCAGAGCCTGCGGACCGCCAACCAACAGCGCAGCCGCCAGTGGCGCGAGGACCGCGCGCAGGGCGTCGCCGTCACCCGCGAAATCTTCCGCTTCGTGGACGGCAAGCGCACCCGCGTGTACTCCCTCGGCCAGATCGCCGACCAGACCGGCTACGCGGCGAACACGCTGCGCCTGCTGGTGACGGAGGGCACGCTGCCCGAGCCGTCGATCCCCGGCGTGCACCGCTACTACACCGGCGCCGAGGTCAAGGCCATCAAGGCCGTCCTCAAGAAGCGCCGCAAATCCACCTGATCTAGGAAACTCCCATGGCTATCACGTTCGAGAAGAAGCCGAAGGCCCCTTCGGCAGATGCCCCGTCCCCGGCCGCCAGCGCCCAAGACGACACCCCGCCGTTCGAGACCAACGAGCAGGCGGCCGCCAAGGCCGACGCCGCTGCGGCCGCGCCCAAGAAGGGCAAGGCGGCCAAGAAGCCGAGCAAGAAGACCCTCGCCGCGATGGCGGAGGCCGAGCAGAAGGCCGAGCCGGCGCCGGACCCCGAGGCCGACATGCCGCCCGAGAAGGTCGAGCAGGTGCAGCCGCAGGCGACGGTCGAGGTGCAGCACGCCTCGGGCGTCAAGGAAACCCATCACGAGAAGGTCGGCGAGCCGGTGCTCAAGACCGCGCCGATGGCGAACGTCGGCCTGAGCATGGGCTACACTCACGGCCTTCCCGCCTACAGCAACATCAAGTTCAGCGTCTCGCTGTTCATGCCGTCGCTGACCGACGACGCCAGCCTTGACGCGACCTTCGAGCGGGTCGAGAAGTGGGTGGACGACCGCATGAACAAGCTGCGGACGGACCTGATCGAAGCCGGGGACGAAGACGAGTCGGAGGGCTGATCGCACATGGCAGGGGGCGCGAAGGCCAACAACGTTGCGACGTTGTTGAAGGGGTTCGAGAAGGATTACAAGGCGGCGGTGGGTGTGATGGGCGTTCGCGATGACGAGCCCACGCGCCTGCCGACCGGCATGTTCACCCTCGACCTGTTGACCGGCGGTGGCCTGCCCGAAGGGCGCGTCACCGTCATCTACGGGCCGGAGTCGTCGATGAAGACGACCCTGTGCCTCAAGGCGGTGGCGAGCGCGCAGCGCCGCTACCCCGACCGCACGGCGGCGTTCATCGACATCGAGGGCCACCTCGACCGCAAGTGGGCGGCCAAGATGGGCGTGGACGTGGACAAGCTGGCCCACATCATTCCCCAGAACGCCGAGCAGGCGGTGGACATCGCGGAAGCCCTGCTCCACGCCGAGGACGTGAGCATCATCATCTTCGACTCGCTGGCGGCGCTGCAGGTGCAGGCCGAGCTGGAGAAGTCGGCCGAGGACAGCACGCCCGGCAAGCAGGCGCTGGTGATCAACCGCTTCTACCGCAAAGTGACGCACGCCCTGAACGACGCGCGCGTCAAGGGCGACGGCTTCATGCCCACGCTGGTTGCGGTCAACCAGTACCGCTTCAAGATCGGCGCCAGCAAGTACGAGGACCCCGAGGTCATGCCCGGCGGCCCGGCCTTCAAGTTCATCTCCAGCCTCACGCTCCGCGTGAAGGGCTACGACGTGATCCAGAAGCCGATCCACAAGGGCCTGCCGGCGTACAAGCGCATCGCGTTCTCGATCAAGAAGAACAAGGTGCCCATCGTCGCCAAGTCGGGCGAGATGTTCATCGCGCTGCTGCCGATCCCGGAATTCAACCTGCAGGTCGGCGAGCTCTACTCGTGGGGTACGGTGCTGCAGTACCTCAAGACGCTGGGCCTGATCGTCAAGAC
>DASWSY010000593.1:0-2952 GCA_036402415.1 Rhizobacter sp.
GGGCCGGCGCGAGCGCCAGGCCTTCCTTCAGCAAGGCCATTGCCTCGTCGGGGCGCGACTGGCCGATTAGCAGGCCGGCCTGGGCCACCCGCGCAGCGGCGTGCTGCGGGTCTTCGCGCAGTGCGGCATTGAAGGCGAGGGCCGAGTCGTTGATCTGCCCGGCCTGGTGCGCGGTCACGCCGCGCTGGTACTGGGCTTCGGCACGCTCCTGCGGCGAGCGGGCGGCGCTGCGCAGCTCGATGCGGGGCTCGGCCTTGGCGGTGGTCGCAGGTGGTGTGTCACCCGAGGGCTGCGGCGCGGCGAGGGGCTTGCTGCGCGGCGTGAGGGCCACGACGGCGAGCTGGACGGCGGTGGGCGCGCGCAGCGCGGCCGGTGCCACGGCGACGGCCGCTTCAGCCTTCACCGGCTCGTCTGGCAGCACCACGGGCGCGGGGGCGGGCGCCGTGGCAGGGGTCGGAGTGACCGGCATCACCGGTGCGGCTTCGGGCACGGCGGCCACAACGGATGTGTCGTTTGTCTTGGCGGGCCACTGGATGCTGCCCTGTGCCCAGCCGCCGGCCACCACGGCCGCCAGCGTGGCGAGCGCCCCCAGGCCCCAGCGCATGGCACGCTGGCCGGCACTCGGTGCGAGGGGTCGCGGTGCGGCCGCCTTGACCGGCGTGGGGCTGCCGGGCGCCTGTCGCTGGTCGAGGTCGCGCAGCACCTGGTTCAGGAGGCTCATCGTGCGCCCCCGCTCAGCTTGTGCCACCAGCCGAGGCCGAAGGGCGCGCACGAGAGCGCGCCGTCGGTGTCGCGTGCGGCGGCGCGCACGTGCTGGGCTTCGACGCTCTGGCCACCCGCGCCATAGACGGCGAGCAGCGCCTTGTGCGCGAGGATGTTGACGAGCCGCGGCGTGCCGCCGGTGCCGCGTTGCAGCGCGGCGATGGCGCCGGCACTGAAGAGCTCGACGCCCTGGCGGCCGGCCACGTGCAGCCGGTGGTGCAGGTAGTGGCGCAGTTCGGCGCGGTCCATGCCGGTCAGCCGGTAGTGGAAGGCGATGCGCTGCCGAAGCTGGCGCATCGAGGTGAGTGCCAGGCGTGCGTCGAGCTCGGGCTGGCCCAGCAGCACCACCTGCAGCAGCTTGCGCTTCTCGGTCTCCAGGTTGGACAGCAGGCGCAGCGTCTCCAGGCTCTTGAGCGGGAGGGCCTGCGCTTCGTCGACGCAGACGATCACGCGCCGGCCTTCGGCGGCAAGCACCAGCAGCTCTTCGTTGAGGGCCTTGAGCAGCTCGTACTCGCTCGCCTGCGGCGAGAGCTTCAGCTCCAGCTCGTCGGCCAGCGCCAGCAGCAGCGTCGCCGGCGTGAGCAGCGGGTTGGGCAGGTAGCAGGTCACGGCCTCGTCGCCCTGCGCGGCCAGGAAACGGCGGCACAGCAGCGTCTTGCCGGTGCCCACCTCGCCGGTGATCTTGATGAAGCCCTCGCCGTGCTGCGAGGCGATCAGGAGCGTGTTGAGCGCCTCCTGGTGCGCCCGCGTCGCATAGGCGTACGCGGTGTCGGGCGTCAAACCGAAGGGCAGTTCGCGCAGGCCGAAGTGGGCGAGGTACATGGCGGGCTCAGCGTGTCTGGTACTGGGTCAGCCGCTGCTGCGTGTCGGCGGCGTCGGCCTGCCAGCTCCGCTCGTTGCGGATGATGGTCGGCTTGAGCAGGATCACGAGCTCGCTCTTGTGGCTGCTGCGGTTGCGCATGCCCACCGCGGTGCCGAGCACCGAGCCGGTGGTGCCGGGCAGGCCCGAGGCGCCGCTCGCCTGCTGCTGCTTCATCAGGCCGCCGATGGCGACGATGTTGCCGTCCTGCACGCGCACGACCGAGTCGCTCTCGCTCACGGTGCTCGAGGCGAGCGGCAACTGGAAGGTGCCCATCTGCGAGCCGAGGTTCAGGTTCTTCTGCTTCTCGGCCACCACGCTCACCGAGGGGTGCAGGTGCAGGATGATCTGGTCGTTGTCGTCGATCTGCGGCGTGATGTCGAGCGCGATGCCCGAGAAGAACGGCTGCACCGTGATCGAGGGCGTGACCACCGGCGCGCCGTTGCCCGAGGTGGTGACGGTCGTGGTGATCCCGGTGACGAAGAACTCGTCGGTGCCGACCTTGAGCACCGCCTTCTGGTTGTTGACGCTCGCGATGCGCGGGCTGGAGAGCACCTGCACGTTGCCCTGCGTTTCCAGGAACTGCAGCATGGCCGCGAAGTTCGGGCTCTGGAAGGCGAGGCCGAAGAGGCTGCTGGCGTTGCTGCTGTCGGTGATGAGGCTGGCGCCCGGCAAGCCCCCGAAGGCGGCGCCGGCGATGGCGCTCGTCACGAGTGCGGGCAGGGTCGGCGGCGTGGTGGCGGTGGGCGTCTGCAGCGTGGTGCCGGGGCCGATGGGGCCGGCCGACAGGTGGCTGCTGCCGTTGCGGAAGGCCGACCAGTTCACGCCGGTGGCGGCGCTGTCGGAGAGCTGCACCTCGATGATCTTGGCCTCGATCATCACCTGACGCTCGACGATGAGCTGCGTCATGCGCAGGTAGTTCTCGGTGTTGCGCAGGTCCTGCGGAAAGCCACGCACGGCGACCACGCCCGACAGCGGGTTGACGATGACCTTGCGGCCGCCTTCGCCGCCGATCAGGCCGGTGAGCGTGGTGCGCAGCTCGGCCCAGAAGTCGTTGTCGGAGTCGGTGGTGATGTGGCTGCTCTGCACCTTGGTGACCTGCTGGCCGCCGCCCGGGGGTGTGGAGCCGTTCGAGGGCGACGAACTGCCGCTGCCGTTGTTGTTGCCGCTGTTGCCGTTCGACGAGATCGAGCCCGAGGTGACACGGGTGTCGCTGCTGCCGTTGCGCTTGGAGGCGAGGTAGTTGACCTGGAAGATGCGCGTCTGCAGCGTGTTGGGCTGGATGTGGATGCGGTTACCCTGCATCGTGTACTCGTAGCCGTAGAGGTCGC
>DASWSY010000594.1:0-13074 GCA_036402415.1 Rhizobacter sp.
CTACTGCCACCAGACCAAGGCCTACGGCTACGGCTGGTGGGTCAAGTTCGGCACGCCCGCGCAGACCCGCGTGGGCTGGGGCGGCGGCTACGTGCAGGACAGCCTGCACGCCGAGATTGAGGCCATCCGCGCCGGCCTGCAGTGGCTGCGCACCGAGATTGCAGCTGATTGCAAAGGCAAGCGCCTCGTGGTCCAGAGCGACTGCACCGGCGCGCTCGCGCGCATCGTGGGCGACCTGTCGAGCCTGCAACGCGACCTGCTGCTCGATCAGGCCTACAGCAAGCACGTCAAGGGCCATCAGGGCCACGTCAACGCGCGCGCCTCGGTGAACACCACGTGCGACCGCCACGCCCGGCGCATGATGCGCCAGTTCCGCAAGCTGCACCTCGACCGTCAGGGAGCCCCCGCATGAGCCACGCGATCACCGTGTACCTGCCGTGGCTGCTGTCGGCCATCACCATCTACATGACCGTGCTCGCCGGCAACAAGGCGCGGCACGCGTGGGCGGTCGGCCTCGGCAATCAGGCGCTGTGGCTGTTGTGGATCATCGTCACCGCCAGCTGGGGCTTCCTGCCCATGAACCTCGCCCTGTGGGCGGTGTACGCCCGCAACCACTGGAAGTGGCGGCGCGAGGACCATGGCTGAGCGCTACTTCATCCGCGTGTGGCCCGCGCACGGTGACGGGGTGGAGCACCACCACATGGTGTACGACCCGGACGTGCCGCGCACCGTCGCGCGCTACCTAAAGGACGGAGAGCCGCATGAAATCCTGCGGTACTCCACGGCCAAGGACACCGAGCGCTGGCTCAAGAAGGCGCTCTCCGGCCTCGCCACGGACTTCCCCCACTACGTCGAGCTGATGGAGCACCCGTACCCGAACTGGCCGGAGGTGCCATGAACGACCGCTGGTTCGTGCACGGCAGCGAGCCCGGGCTGATCATCCAGCTGGTGCTGCACGAGAAGGTGATCCAGCCCGACGGCAACTGGTACGTCGTGTGGGCGGAGAACCGCTACTACGCCGACGGCACGCCGCCGTGGATCGGCGCCGCCAAGCTGGTGCCCAAGCAGGTGCACTCCTTGCTCGCCCAAGGCCAGTGGCTGCAGCTGCGCGAGGCGCCCGATCTGGAGGGCTGGCATGGCTAAGGCATCCCCGCGCTACCTCGTGCCGATCAACGAGCGCAGCGACGCCACCGCGTACATCGAGTTCACCAGCCACGACTGCTGGGGCCGCTGGTACACGGCGGACCACCGGCTGGTGAAGGAACAGGAGCTGGGCAACTGGAGCGTGGAACGCCTGCTGCGCACCCTGCAGTGGGTCGAGGTCACGGAGCGCCCCGAGTAATGCACGTCGTCCTCGTGCCGGCCACCCCGAGCGCGGTGCTGTTTCGCCAGTGGGACACGGACAACGCCGTGTACCGCTGCCACTACCAGAGCGGCAACATCTCGCCGTGGCGGCCGATCACCGAGTACATGGTGTACGACCTGATCAGCAAGGGCCACTGGCTCGAAGTCGTGGCCCCCAGCGAAGTCTGGAAGGGCATGATGGCGAACGCCTGAATCCGTTTGACAATCGCCAAACCCGAGCGCACACTTTGCGCCCCACTCACCACGGAGGTTGAGCATGACCAGCCGCGCACTGCGCACCCAAGCCGTTACCCGCGACCGCCACCTTGCGGCCGCCGTCCGCCCCGAACCCACACCGCGCGCGCTGCGTGCCACCACCCCGCGCGTGCACCCGGCGGAGGGCCTGTACTTCGTGCGCGCCGACCGCTTCGAGGACCTGCAGGCCTGCAACGTCGTCCTGCATCGCTTCGTCCGCCAGTTCGGCCGGGGCGACGTGCTGGTCACGCGCGCCGTGCTGGAGAAGTGCTGGGACCTCGGCGGCATGGTCTGGTGGGCGGCCTTCAAGATGAGCACGCACGGCAAGCTCGCCACCACCGAGTACCGCGCGTTCCAGCGCATCTACGACCAGCGCCGCTACTGGGACCACGACCCGCGCAGCCGCAACAACAAGCAGTACCGCGCCGAGCGCGAACGCATCGTCACCGCGTTCCTCGACATGCTGTACCGGCGCGCCGTGCGCGAGGGCCGCATCGCCGGCCACCGTGGGGTGACCCAGTGAGCGGGCCCAAGCTGCTGCCGTTCCCGATCAACGAGCTGGTGCTGGTCTACGGCAAGCCCGCCCTGTTCCTCGGCTTCGTCGAGAACGACCCGTACACCGCGCGCGTGCGCCTCACCGAGCAGGGTTACGACAGCGAGGTGCACGTCGGCGCGATGACCGCGCACCCGAAGCCGCCCAGCCTCGGCCACGTCGAGGGCTGCATCGTGATCGGCCAGATGCGCTGGACCCCCAGCCCGGACAAGCCGCTGCTGCACATCAACCAGCAGGTGCAGCTGACCCGCGATCAGGCCGCCATCCTCGCCGCCAAGCTGCTGCACTACGCCGCCGTTGGCGAGGGCAAGTAAGTGCCGCGCGGCCGCCGCCCCAAGCTCGATGCCGAGCAGAAGGACAAGGCCCGCTGGCTGTACAAGCACACCAGCATGAGCATCGCCGCCATCGCGCGGCGCTTCGACGTATCCGACACCACCATCGCCCGAGCCATTGAAGAAGGACCCCGTATGCCCACCTTCGATCTGAAAGACGTGCCCCTCGACACGCCGCAGCAGCTGCGCGCGTACATCACCAAGACCCTCGACGCCGATCCGCCGGCGCAGTGCGCGCAGCAGCTGCTTGACACGCTGGCCGGCGCGTTCGAGGCCCTGTACGACAAGTTCATCGTCGCCGACAACGCGCGCCACGTCGCCGAGCAGACCGTTGTCGAACGCGACCAGCAGCTGACCGCCGCGCGCACGCACGTGGACACTGTGATCGCCGAGCGCGACGCGCTGCGCACCGAACTCGACAACGTGACGGACGAGATGAAGGTCCGTGGGGAGCGCTTCCCGTGAGCGAGCCCCTGAACCCAGATTTCGCCAAGGCCCTGCCGGGCGGGGCCCTCGACGCCACGACGTTCCAGCAGATGGAAGACGCGCTCGACGCGGCCGGTGCGCCGGCGGTGGGCGAGGACGGTCGCTGGCTGACCCTGCCGCAGCGCCTGCAGGCCCTGCAGCTGGCGCAGGCCGACGTGCTGCAGGCCACGCGTCTCGAACTCAAGGCGATGACCGAACGCAAGGACGGCGCGTACGAGGAGCGCAACCGCGTGGTGGCGGCCCTCGCGTCCGCCTTCCCCTCGGGCATCGCGCGCACGGCGATTGAAGGCTGGTCCGACGACTGGCACGGCTGCGTGTACATCGACCTGCCGACCGGGCAGGCCAGCTGGCACTACCACGACAGCCAGCACTGGCTGTTCGCGCACCTGCCACCCTACACGGGCACGTGGGACGGACACACCACGGACGAGAAGTACGCGCGCCTGACCCAGCTGCGCGAGCCGCGCGAACCCGCATTGCAATTAATTGCAAACGAGCACTCGCCGCACTGGCTGCGCGGCTGCCACACCGTGCTGTATCAGGTGCTGGCCGAGCGCCGCCGGCAGGAACTGCGCTGGGGCGAGCAGAACCACCCGGACTTCGCGTTGCAGCCGCTGGGCCGCAGCCGGCAGATGCTGATCCCGACCCTGATCCAAGGCGAGTACGGCATCTGCAGCGCGCGCCGCGCCAAGGACCGCTGCGAGTACGCGCACCGCCACGGCTTTGGCAGCTACGGGCACATCCTGATCGAGGAGGTGGCCGAGGCCTGCGAGGAAACCGACAATCAGGCCAAGCTGCGCACGGAGCTCGTGCAGGTTGCCGCCGTCGCCGTCGGCTGGGTCGAGAAGATCGACCGCGACCTGCGCGCGCGGCCGCACGTGGTGAACGTCGGCGCCACCAGCGTTGGCGTCACCGGCGGCCTGCTGGTGTACGGCAAGTACCGCGCCGAGGGTCCGGCCGACGACGGCGAAACCCCGATCACCGCGTGGGGCGAGACCGAGTACGAGGCGCGCAACGAGTGGCGCATGGCGTACCTCGACTACGCCGACCCGGGCACCGTGGACGACCACGCGCCGCTGATGGAGGTGCGCGAATGAGCACGCCCCTCGACGGCCAGAACGTGATCGACCACCTGCTCGCGATGCACCGCGAGGAACTCGCCAGCGACGAGGCCACGCTGGCCGAACTCAAGGGCCTGCCCGAGGGCTTCCCCGAGGCCGAGCAGCGGGTGGAGTTCGGCATCCAGATGCGCAAGGACGCCATCGCCGAGCTGGAGGAGGTGGAAACCGCCCTCGCGCAGGCCGCCGAACTGGCCGCCCACGTGGAGCGCGCGGCCAAGGGCGAGCTGGAGAAGAAGGCCCGCCAGTTCCTGTCGCTGCCGTACGCGCAGGAGCTGCGCCAGCGCCTCGGCCACGGCGCCACCGTGCTGCTGGACAAGACCTACGACGCCGAGAGCCTGTACGACGCCACGCGCGACTTCGGCGAATCGCTGGACGAGTCCTTCACCCCGGCGTGGAAGGCCATGCCCAAGGACGAACACGGCTTCGCCAAGGGCCGCTTCCACGTCCGCTTTGTTTGGAGACCCACCTGATGATCGCCGCCGACAGCCAGCAGTTCCCCTTCACCGCCTACGTGGTCAGCCCAGCCGGCATCGTCAAGCAGGTCAAGTTCGTGGGCACCCGCACCAGCTGCGGCACGCCGTTCCTCGAAGCCGAGTCGGGCAAGTGGTACGCGCACCGCGAGGTGCACGACACCCCTGAACAAGCCGTGCGGCGCAAGATCGACCAGCTCGACGCTCACGAGGCCAACATCCGCAAGCAGCTGCAGAACATCGAGCGCAAGCGGGTCAAGGTCGAGACCGCGCTCGCCAAGCTGCAGGGGCGGGCGCCGTGAGCCGGGCCCAGCGTTGGTACTGCCAGTGCTGCGAGCGCACCTGCACCGACGCCGAGGTGCTGCGCGCGCCCAACCCGTTTGCACCCGAGCGCGAGTGCTGCGCGTGTCCGCACTGCAAGGAAATCGGCGAGTTGGTCGGCGGCTGCGACGTGTCGGGCTGCAACCGGCCGTCGAACTGCGGCACGCCCACGCCCGAGGGCTACCGGGTCACCTGCGACCGCCACGCGCCGCGCCTGCCGATCCCGACCTGAGCGCTTGACGTTCGCCAATCCCTACCCCAGACTGCACGTCCACTCACGGAGGACCCCGCAATGCCCAAGCTGCGCAATTCCAGCACCGACATCGGCCGCTTCACCCAGTGGCTGGGCCGCAAGTGCCGCAACCACCACCCGCTGCAGGAGCTCAAGCTGCCCCAGCGCGAACGCGCCGCCACCCCGAACATCTACCGCAGCAACACCCGGGGCCACCTGCGCATCGACAAGGACAGCGAGAGCACCCTCGTGTACGAGGCCGGCGGCCGCACCTTCCTGATCAAGGTCGAGGAGGTCACGGACACCCCGGAAGCGGTCGAGGCGCTGGGCGAAATGCTCGCCGTCGTCTGACGAAAGGGGCCAAGGCGCGGTATTGACGTTCGCCAGTACAGCGTCCAGCATGCCCACTCTGAACAGGGGGACGCCGGGGCCCCACCTCACCGGCACATCACAAAGGAGTTACCGCATGAAGCTGATCCGTTCGATCCTCGCTGTCGCTGCACTCTCGTTCGCCCTCACGGGCCTCGCCGTCGCCGGCAACCCGCACTCGGGCTCCGCCTCGGGCGCGGCGGGCGTCACCTCGTACAAGGGCGCGGTGAGCGGCAACGCCAGCTCGTCCTCGGCCGGTGGTTCCATGGCCGAGTCGGCCGTCAACGGCACCGGCTACGCCATCAACGGCGCCGCGCAGGTCACCGGCGGTTACGCCAGTGCGGCCGGCAACGTCTCGCCGACCGGCGCCGACGCCACGACCAACATCGGCAGCTACGCCGTGTCGGGCGCGGCCGGCATCGGCGCGGGCAACTACACCGGCAACGCCCAGTCGGGCGGCGGCACGGACGTGGAGGCCAACGCGAGCTCGAAGTTCAAGACCAAGCAGTACGGTATCAGCGGCTTCGTCGGCTGGTCGCGCTAAGCGGCCGGGCGTCACCGCACCCGCAGTACCCAACGCACCCCGGCACGACGCCGGGGTGTTTCATCTGATCCCACAGGGGGAGACCACCGCATGAAGCACCTGATCCTCGCAGTCCTGCTGGCGTTCGCCGGCACCGCCACGGCACAGACCGTGGACACCACCGCCGAATCGGGCAGCGCCTCGCAGGCGCGCACCGACACCCGTGTGGGCATCGACTTCGGTGACACCACCATCCAGCCCGGCTCGCAGACCATCAAGAGCGCCCCGGGGCATGGCCTTGCCGCCGCGACCAACAGCTTCTCCAGCGACTACTGCGGCGGCACCGCGCAGATCGGCGGCAGCTGGCTGACCGGCTCGCTGGGCCTGCAGAAGCAGACCTTCGACCCGAACTGCCAAGCCCTGCGCCGCGCCGACAAGTTCGGCCAGCAGAGCGCGCAGGTCGCCTCGTACAACCAGCCGCAGCGCCGCGACGCCCTGATGGCGATGTCCATCTGGGAAACCTGCATGTCCAACCCGAACACCCTCAAGGCCTGCAAGAGCATGGGCCTCGTGGACAAGGACGCGACGCTGTAACCCCTTTCCACCCACGCGCAGGAGCCCGCCCATGACCGTGAAGTATCAGGACCCCGTGAACCCCGAAGCTCCGGCCATTGGCGACCTGCGCGTGTGGTGGAACCCCCAGATCGGCCGCGTCAAGCACATCCACTTCCCGGTGAAGTCGGTGCACGAGGGCGCCCGCCTGCTGCAGCACCTCGCCCGCTACGACCTGTTCCAGCTGGAGCATCGCGTCAAGGGCGACTACGCCAACGTGGGCGGCCTGCAGGAGTACGTCGAGAACAACGGCGACGACCACCCGGGCTGGGTGGACTGGGAAGTCGAGGTGGACCTCCCGGACCTGCCCGTGCACTACGACGACCCGCTCAAGTACGCGGCCGAGGTGGACGAGGACCCGTTCGCGGACGTGCTGTTCGCCGAGACCACGCAGCTGGTGTACTGCCCCCACCCCGAGGACGCCGACGGCGCGGAGATTCCGCTGCACGTGGGCATGACCACCGGCACCGCCAAGTCGCTGCGCGTGCTGCTGGTGCCGAAGGAGAAAGCCGGATGAGCTGGACCGAGTACGCCCTGATCGGCTATGCCCTGAGCGTGGTGCTTGCCACGCTTTCGGGCATCGAGAACATCGTGGGCCGCGCCCGCGAGGACAAGGCCCGCCGCGACGCCACCGCGCGCATGCTCGCCGAGGGCAAGATCAGCATGGACGGCTACTGCCCGTCCGTCACGTACGGGGATGTCGGCCAGCGCGCGTTCCTCGCGGTGTGCCCGGTGGTCAACACCGGCGTGGCTGCGTGGTTCCTCGTGCGCCACGCGCTGGACCTGACCGACCTGCTGGATCACTATCTGCGGCAGCCGCTGGTACCCCGGAAGGACCGAGAGCGATGAAGGGCAGCACCGACCTCGCCAAGAAGATGCACGCGCTGGCCGACAAGGGCCACGCCGAAGCGGACGCCCTGCGCGCCAAGGCCGAGGCGTTCGACGCGTCGTTCCACAAGCACATGAGCGAGGGCTCGCAGGACACCGCCAAGGCGATGGCCGGGGCGTGGGCCCGCGCCCGCCAGCTGTGGTGCGCGCTCACCGGCGAGCCGCTGATATGAAGCGCCACGTCGGCCCGCGCAGCTGGCGCGCGAACTTCACCGCGCCCATCGCCCCATGGCTCACGCGCCGCGCGGTGCTGCTCAAGGTGATCGCGGGCGGCGTGCACTACGGCTGGCGCAACAGCTGGCTGTGGGGCAGCAAGCAGTGGGACGCCGACGTGGCGCGCGCCGTCAAGGACGGGCTGCTGGAGCTGCCCCCGAAGGAAGGCCCGCGCCTGAGCGCCGGCCCGGTCGTGCGCGACTACGGCGGCAGCCTGCCCCCGCGTGCGCATCACGCATGCAACCGCCGGGGCAAGCGCCTCAAGCGGCTGCGCCTCACCGCCGCCGGGCGCGCGCTGCTCGCGCCGGTCAACACCGCCACCGCACCGCAACCCTACGCGCGCCGCAAGGCCGCCCTCGCCGAATTCACGGAGGCCAACCCGCATGTCTAAGCACGAGCACACCAACGAGCCCGACTGGCGCGACGCCGCTGCGCGCTACATCGAGGACCACTCGGATGCCACGCGCGCCGAGGCCGCCGAGTACGCGACCGAGCTGGCCGAGCAGATGGCCGGCGAGCACGGCGGCGATCCGCAGGACTGGCCGAGCCCGCAGGCCGCCGCGCACACCCTGATGGCCGAGGACTGGCCCGACTACGACGACAGCGAGTACGAGGAGGACGGGGCGTGAGCTACAAGGCCATCCGCAAGGCGGTCCTTGCACAAGCCGAGGAGCTGGCTAGTCAGGTGCACGCGCAGAAGATGGACTACCATGCCGTCAAGCCCGCGCTGTACGACAGCCTGCGCGAGCAGCACCGGGTGACCAACAGCCACGCGCGCGAGTCGCTCACCTGCGACGCCATGGCGCGCTTCCACACGCGGCTTGCACACCTGACCGAGTAGCGTTCTACGGCGCCGACCCCGGGTCCCCCCGGAATCCCCCTGTTCCGCCGGGGCGGCGCCTCCCCTACCCCTCAAGGACCCCCGGTTTTCCCGGGGGTTTTTGCTGTGAAGACCGTCTGTCGGCAAGGCCCCGGGGACCGTTTGACATTCGCCCATAGGGCCCCCAGAATTGCTTCCACGGTCCGGGCAATTCCGCCCGACCGGGGACCAACACCTCACGGAGGGGTGACCCATGAGCAAGACCATTCGCCACGAGAACACCGGCCGCCACGACTTCAAGGCGCGCGTCAACGCCATGCGCGGCTTCAAGCCGCTCACCGCCAAGGAGCTGCAGCGCATGCGCGAGCAGGCCTTCGACGCCATCAACCGCAAGCCGGCCGGGGGGCGCTGACATGGCAATCGAGAAGCTGACGCTCACCGAACTCCAGCAGCACGTCGCCGACGGCCGCGTGTCGCGCCCCGACCGCGAGGCGCAGTGCGACTACTGGTACGACTGGTTCTGCAAGGACAGCGCCCTGCACAAGAAGACCCCGCAGCTGGCCGAGCGCGCGCTCTGGGTCGCCGAGCAGATGGGCCTGCCGTTCGACCAGTTCTACATCAGCCTCAAGAACTCCTGTCCGATGGACGGCACGCTGTACGACGTGATCCGGCTGTTCCACGTGGACGGCACCCGCGAGGAGTACCTCGCGATCACCCCGTCGCTGGGCTTCCGCTCGATGAAGGGGAAGGCCGAGCTGGCCTACCGCCACGGCAAGTACGCGCCGGTGGAGAAGCAGTTCGCGAACTGGGCCGCCCTCAAGGCGTACATCAAGACCCTGCCGTCCAACTGCTGGAGCCGCTGAGCATGAGCACGATCCGCTACCACATCGACCCGCAGGACGCGCTGGCCCTCGCCGAGGAGCTGCGCGCCCACGCGCTCGGGGTCCTCAACGCCCGCTCCAAGGGCACGCCCGACGCGTACGCGTACACCGCCGGCCACGCGGTGAAGACCGCCGCCACCAACGCCGGGGGCGAAACCGTCGCCCTCAAGTTCCGCATCGGCGACTGCTGATTGCAGCTAATTGCACTGGAGACCCCATCATGCCCGCCAAGAAGAAGCCCGCCGAACTCCCCGCCGCCGAGGGTGCCGTGTTGCCCAAGGTGGTCCCGCTCAAGAAGGCCGCGCCGGCCAAGGTGACCGCCAAGAAGGCGCCGGCCAAGAAGAAGCCGGCCGAGCCCGCGCCGACTCCGGCCGCCGAGCCCGCCGTGCCCGCCACCTACGGCATCCACCTGTGCGCGCTGTCGGCGCTCAAGCCGACCTACCAGTGCGAGCCGGCCAGTTACGGCTGGCTGACGTGGGTGCGCGAGACCAAGCGCATCTGCAACGCCACGCCCGGCCTGATCCGCAAGGCGTTGTGGTGGGGCAAGGTGTACAAGCTCGACCCCGAGCAGACCTTCGTCCGCTTTAGCGAGCAGCTGGAGGACGGCAAGCCCACCTGCGCCATCGACATCATCAACGCCACCGGCCTGCTCAAGGCCCGGCTGTTGCCCGAGCTGCCGAACGGCACCGCCCGCATCGAGCGCGGCAGCGACGCCGACCACCACGAGGCCTACACGAACTGGTCCGAGGCCAAGATGGCGATCAAGGCCGCGCTCAAGGCCCCGGCGACCGCCGCCGTCGAGGAGGTCTGATCATGGCCGACGCCAAGACCTTGCCTGCGCGCCTCGCGCAGGCCCTCGCCACTGCCGCGACCATCGTGCGCACGCAGAACGGCAACCAGCACGACGACATCAACGCCCTGCTGGCCGACTGCGAGGCGCTGATCGCCGAGGCCAAGGCCGAGCCGGTGGACTACACCGACTACCTCAATGGCCTGCCGCTGGCGGAGGCGCTGTGGTGGTTCATCGAGAACGTGGACGACGAGACCCCGAACCGCACCACCTACCTGTTCCGCCTGCGCGAGCGCGTGCGCAACGGCGAAGTGGGCCCGGCCGAGAGCCAGCTGCGCCGGCTGCGCATCGACGAGCTGGTCGAGGACTGGCTCGACACCATCCGCAACGACGGCGCCGACACCGCGCGCACCATCCTGCGCCTGCACTACGAGCGCTACAGCGACGACGATCTGGAGCGCGCGTTCAACGATGCGTTCCCCGACGAGGAGGAGGGCCTGCGCGATGACTAAGCAGATCGAGTGGCCGCCGCAGGCGGTGGCGCTGGTGGAGACCAGCAGCTTCAAGGGCCGGCTCGCGCTCGACTACGAGTGCAACGACTTCCAGCGCCCGCCGCCGGAAGCGCAGGCCGCGTTCGACCGCATCGTCGCCAAGCTGGCCGAGGTGAGCGCCGAAGACATGGCGCTGGTGCGGCTCTGGCAGGGCAACCCGGTGCTCTACACCATGGTCACCCAGACCCGGAAGTTGAGCGCCGAGGAGGACCACCGCTACGTCGCGCTCGCCGAAGCCGACGCGCGCCAGCGCTACCCGGACATCGCCATCGCCACCGCGTGGCGCTACGGCGGCGCGGCCGGTCCGTCCGGCGTGCGCGTCGTCCTCGACACCCCTGCCCCTACGGAGGCCTCATGAGCAACCGCAAGCTGCGCACGCGCGCCACCGACCGGTGGGCGTTCTGGACCTACGACCAGTACCCGTACGTGCTGGGCGCCAAGGTCGGCGACTCGGGCACCCGCCGGGTCCCTTCCTCGCCGCCGCGCGACCTGCCGTGGCCCGGGCAGTGGGTGTTCGTGCCGGCCTACATGGGCTGGGTGTGGGCGTTCGCGGTGCTCGACGGTGCCGAAGGCGCGCAGCTCAAGGCCGACCTCGAAGCGCTGCAGGAGCAGTACCGGACCGACTGGGAGACCGTCAAGGAATACTTCCGGGGCCGGCTGGTGGAGCGCCTGACCCAGAACGTGATCAAGCACCCCAAGGACCACGTGAACTACAGCCGCGCCGAGCTGCAGCAGCGCAACCGCGAGGCCGCCACCGCCGCGCGACCGGGGAGCAAGGCATGAGAATCCTGATCGGCGACGAGACAGTCGAGCTGGAGGTCGAGGACTACTACGAGTACCCGCGCGGCCCCGACGGCCTGTGCGCCCTGTGTAAGGGCGACCCCTGCAACGAGGAGAGCGAGCCCGACTCGCTGATCGCGCGCTGGTGGGCGGCCAACCCGCACGCCAGCACCTGCCCGGTGTGCGACGGGCGGCCGACGTGAGGTGGGGCTGGCTGTTCCGCTGGGGCTCGCTGTGGGTGGGCGCGCACTGGGCGCCCTTCAACAAGCGCCTGTGCATCAACCCGATCCCCTGCGTTACCCTGTGGATCACCTTCCCCGGCGGCAAGACCCCGTATGAGTGCTGACGAGACCCTCAAGCGCGGCGTGATCATCGTCGGCACCATCGGCCACGTGGACCACGGCAAGACCACCCTCGCGGCCGCGCTGGCGTCCCTCGCCGTGCGCCACGCCATCGACGTGGCGGCCGTGCCGGCCGTGCCCGAGGAGTACCGGCTGGAGAACCTCGCCGCGCTGGCGGTGTGCGTGGAGCACGTGCGCCCGCCCAAGCCGGACTGGCAGCAGTTCAACCGCCGCGCGTACCACAACCCGAAGACGCGCCCGGCGCACCGCCCGCGCGGCCGGGGCGGTTGACATTCGCCACCCCGGCGGGCCACACTGCCCGCCTGTGACGCCCACCACGGAGGGGGTATGAAGACGATTCCGCCGCTGATCATGCAGGCCATCGCCGGCAACGACCTGTTCACCGCCGTCGAAGCGCACGCGGCGATCAAGAAGTACAAGGCGGGCATGAACCTGAGCGAGTTCATCGCCGCCAACGCGCCGCCCTCGGGCAATCCGTATGCGGCGCCCGAGCCGGAACCCGGCCAGTATTACGAGCTGCGCCTCAAGACCGGCCTGCTCAACCACGCCCGCGCGCGCAAGCTGCTGGGCTGGCCGGTGGACTGCCGCATCGACCCCGGCGTGGTCGGCGAGTTCATGCACTTCGCGATCCAAGAGCAGTTGGCGTTGTCGGCCTCGACCTCCTACGAGTTCGACGGTGGCCTGCGCGGCGAGCTCGAACTGGCCGAGTACGACCTGATCATCCACGCCAGCGGCAAGCTCACGGTCCACCCCAAGGACCTGATCACCAGTCACGAGTACACCTCCATCGGGTCGAATCAGGTCTTCGAGGTGCTGGCGCCGCTGCTGGACGTGGCGCCCCCGCCGCACCTGATGGGCATCAGCCATCAGGGCGCGAACTACCTCGGCTTCCGCCAGCAGTTCCTGCAGGCCGCCTGCGACGACCCGCGCCAGCGCCGCTTCATCGACGCCACCGGCGAGGCCGAGCACAGCTTCCTGTGGACCCCGCCCGAGCTGGAGACCACGCGCATGTCGCCCGGCGAGAAGTTCTTCTCCCCGGGCCCGCCGCTGGCGACGATGATCGCCGAGGTGTGGCAGGGCCACTGGCTGGAGACCTTCATGGAAGCGGAGTCGATCCCGGATGTCTGATCTGGACAAACTCAAGGAGTGGGCGCACGCGATGAAGGGCCTC
>DASWSY010000595.1:0-2817 GCA_036402415.1 Rhizobacter sp.
TGAGCAACTGATCGCGATTGCGCCGTGGGTGGGCGCGGTCGCGCTCGATCTCCCACACGAGCTTGATCAGCTCCTTGTGCGTGGTCGCGGCGCGCACGCGCCCGGCCGAGAAGGTGGCGAAGAGCAGCGAGTCGCGCCGCAACGTGTCCAGCAGCAGGTCGCGCACGTACTGCAGGCGCTCCTCGTCGGTCATGCGGGGCGCGGGACGGGCATGGTCGGCCGTCTTGAAGGCCGTCTCGCGCACGTTCTGCATCCACTCCGGCACCTTGGGGGTGTCCGAGATCGCCACCGCCGGTGCCTGCACGTAGGGGCTGGCAGCCGCACGCGGCGGCGGCGCCACGGGAGCCGCCGGCGCGGGCGCGATGCCGCCCACGTCGATCATCGGCAGGCCCTGTGCCGAGCCCATCACCACCTCTCGATTCACGGCGTCCCGAGGATCGTCGCGGGGGTCGTCGAACACCCGCCGGGGCATCGCGGGCTCGACGAAGGCGGAAACGGCAGGCGCCGGCGCCACCGCCGGGGCAGGCTGCGCCTCGTCCTCGTCGGGCAGCAGTTCGGCCATCGGCGTGAGGGCCGGCTCGGAGAAGACGTCGAGGTCGACGCTCGTGAGCCGCGGCACGTCGAGCGCGCCGGGTTCGGTCTCGACCGGCTCGGCGGCGGCCATCTCGGTGGGCACTTCCACCAGGCCCATCTGCACCAGCTCCTGGAAGTGCGTGGTCTGCGCGCCGGCCTTGAGCGCCATCGCCAGCACGTCGCCCAGCGAGCGCCGGCCGTCCACCAGGAACAGCACCGTGCGGTAGCGCTGCCCCAGGCCGCGCGTGCGGTGGCGCAGCTCTTCGTGTCCGAGGGCGGTCTTGACGGGGCTGAGGTTGGGCATCGGGGTGTCTCGCCGCGATTGTGACCCGAGCGCACCAAGTCGGCACGCCGGGCGGCCGGGCCGGCCGACCGGCCGTCTACCGCACCACCCGGGCGGCTTTCAGCCGGTCCACGTCCTGAGCCGGATAGCCAGCCTCGGCCAGCAAGGCCTCGGTGTGCTCGCCCAGCGACGGCGCGCCCCGGCCCGGGTTGACCGGCGTGCGACTGAATCGGATGGGGTGGCCGGAGGCCTTGTAGGAGCCGAGGTCGCGGTTGTGGAGCTCCCACACCATGCCGAGCGCTTCGGCCTGCGGGTCGGTGTACAGGTCGGCGCGGTAGTTGACCGGGCCGCAGGGCACGCCGGCCGCTTCGAGCAGCGCCATCCAGTGCGCGTTGCCGTGCTCGCGCAAGCGGGCTTCGATCGTGCCCATCATCTGCTTCTGGCGGAAGTAGACCTCGTCGGACACATCCCCGGTGTTCACCGCCACGTCGTCGTCGACCACGCCGATGGCGGCGCAGAACCTCTCGCGCAGCTTGTGGTTGAGCGCGGCGATGCCGAGGTAGCCGTCCCCCGTGGGATACACGCGGTAGTAGGGGTAGACCTGCCGGTCGGTCGGGCGGTGCAGGCAGTCGGGCACCTCGATGGGCCGGGTCGTGTGCGGCAGGTCCTGTCGCAGCCGCAGCTCGGCGAACTCGTCGATGATCTGCGTGTGCTTCTTGCCCTGGCCGAGCGCGGTCTCGAGGATGTGCTTTTCCTGCGCGTGCTGCTCGGCGTCGAGGCTGTCGATGTGCAGCAGGCTCATGGCCTGGAGCGCCATGCCGGTGGAAAAGAGCGAGGTCTCGATCTTCTGGCCCTCGCCCGACACGTTGCGGTGGTACAGCGCGCTCACGATGCCCAGCGCGTTGAGCATGCCGGTGCCGATGTCGATGTAGGCGATGCCGCCCGGCCCGCGCGGCGCACCGTCTTCGTCGGCGTAGTGCGACATCACGCCCGAGGCCGCGTGCGCGATGATGTCGAAGCCCTTGCGCTTGCGGTACGGCCCTACCTCGCCGAATGCAGTGCTGCTGAGGAAGACGATGCGCCTGTTGATCTTCGCCAGCGTCTCGTAGTCGATGCCCAGCTTCTCGGCCGCGCCGGGCACGAAGTTCTGCAGCACCACGTCGGCCCCCTTCACGAGCCTGTAGACGACCTCGCGGCCCTCGGGCTGTTGCAGGTCGACGCAGAGGCTTTCCTTGCCGCGGTTCATGGCAAGCGACATGCGCGTGTTGCCGCCGTAGCGGCGTGCCGAGCCACCCATGCGCCGCTCCTCGGCGCCGTCGGGCGGCTCGATCTTGATGACGCGTGCGCCCAGGTCGGCCAGCAGGAAGCCGCAGTAGGGGCCGGCGATGTACTCCGAGAAGTCCAGCACGGTGACCCCGTGCAGCAGCGTGTTCATGGGTGTCTCCGTGCGTTCGTCCGCTGGGGTGGTCAGCGCCGGCTGCGCGCCTTGCGGCTGTCGAACTCGGCGAGCTGCTGCTTGAGCAGCAGCATCAGCACGCGGGCGGTGGCCTCGTCGAAGCTCAGCGTGGTGCCGGGTTCGTCGTCGCCGCGGGCGTTCTTCGGCAGCACCAGTGCGTCGATGCGCGCTTCGATGAGGCCGTTGCGGTTGGCCATGGACATGATCTTCTGCAGCTCGATCTGGAAGGTCTTCAAGGCACCTCCTCCTGGGAAACGTGAAAGCGGAAGCCTGAGACTAGCTCATGCGGTGCGCCGGCGCGTCGCCCACCACAGAACGGCGCCCGCGGCGATCCAGCCCGCCACCGGCGTCCAGGCCAGGAGCGGCTGCACCTGCGGTGCCTGGTGCCAGCCCCCGGCAAGCACCGCCATGCGCGACAAGGCCGCCAGCGCCAGCACCGACGACAAGGCCCCGCCCAGCCTGCCCTCCCGCCCGGTGTGGCCCAGTGCAAGCGCCGTGGAAAACG
>DASWSY010000596.1:0-2950 GCA_036402415.1 Rhizobacter sp.
CAGCCGGAGCGCCCAGATTCATTGCCAGAAACGACAGGGCGCGGCACCAGCAAGGCCATGCGGCATGTCAGCAGCCGCGCCATGCGCCGTGGCTATCATGGCCGGTTTCGCCCCCCCACCATGCCGCCCCGCAAACCCGCATCCATCGACGTCCAGGCCCCCGCCTCGATCGAGGCGCCCGTGCTCCGCGTGCGCGGGGCCCGCACGCACAACCTCAAGAACGTCGACCTCGACATCCCGCGCAACCAGCTCGTGGTGATCACCGGGCTGTCGGGCTCGGGCAAGTCGAGCCTGGCGTTCGACACCCTGTATGCCGAAGGCCAGCGCCGCTATGTCGAGAGCCTCTCGGCCTACGCGCGGCAGTTCCTGCAACTGATGGACAAGCCCGACGTCGACGTGATCGAGGGCCTGTCGCCGGCGATCAGCATCGAGCAGAAGGCGACCAGCCACAACCCGCGCTCCACCGTCGGCACGGTGACCGAGATCCACGACTACCTGCGCCTGCTCTACGCGCGCGCCGGCACGCCCTTCTGCCCCAACCACAACCTGCCGCTGCAGGCGCAGAGCGTGAGCCAGATGGTGGACGCGGCCCTGGCGCTGCCCGAGGGCACCAAGCTCATGGTGCTCGCACCGGTGGTGCGCGACCGCAAGGGCGAGTTCACCGAGCTCTTCGCCGACATGCAGGCACAGGGCTACGTGCGCTTCCGCATCGACGGCACCACCTACGACGCCACCGACCTGCCCAAGCTCAGGAAGGCCGAGAAGCACGACATCGACATCGTGATCGACCGCGTGAAGGTGCAGGACGGCCTGCAGCAGCGCCTGGCCGAGAGCTTCGAGGCCGCGCTGCGCAACGCCGAGGGCCGCGCCCTCGCGCTCGAGATGGACAGCGGCCGTGAGCACCTCTTCTCCAACCGCTTCGCCTGCCCCATCTGCAGCTACAGCCTGAGCGAACTGGAGCCGCGCCTCTTCTCCTTCAACTCGCCGGTGGGGGCCTGCCCAAGCTGCGACGGCCTGGGCCAGGTGACGGCCTTCGACCCCGAGCGGGTGGTGGCCTTCCCATCGCTCAGCCTCGCCAGCGGTGCCGTCAAGGGCTGGGACCGCCGCAACGGCTACACCTTCTCGCTGCTGGAGAGCGTGGCCAAGCACTACAAGTTCGACATCGACACGCCCTTCGAGGACCTGCCGAAGAAGGCACGCGAGGTGCTGCTCTACGGCTCGGGCGAGGACGAGATCACCTTCGTCTACGTGGCCGACGGCAGCAAGGGCACGACGCGCAGCCTGAAGCGCAAGCACGTCTTCGAAGGAATCATTCCGAACCTCGAGCGGCGCTACAAGGAGACCGACTCGGCCGCCGTGCGCGAAGACCTCGCCCGTTACCAGGCGGCCAAGCCCTGCCCCACCTGCGCCGGAACACGCCTGCGCACCGAGGCGCGCCATGTCTTCCTGCAAGGCGAGGGCGAAGCGCAGGGCGAGCCGATCTACCGCATCGAGCACCAGACGCTGCGCGAGTGCCTGGCGTATTTCGAGCAGTTGAAGCTCAAGGGCGCCAAGGCGGAGATCGCCGACAAGGTGATCCGCGAGATCCGCTCGCGCCTCAAGTTCCTCAACGACGTCGGCCTCAACTACCTGAGCCTCGACCGCAGCGCCGACACGCTCTCGGGTGGCGAGGCGCAGCGCATCCGCCTCGCCTCGCAGATCGGCTCGGGCCTGACCGGCGTGATGTACGTGCTCGACGAGCCGAGCATCGGCCTGCACCAGCGCGACAACGACCGCCTGATCGGCACGCTGCGCCACCTGCGCGACATCGGCAACTCGGTGCTGGTGGTCGAGCACGACGAAGACGCGATCCGCGCCGCCGACCACGTGATCGACATGGGCCCCGGCGCCGGCGCGCACGGCGGGCAGGTCATCGCACAGGGCACGCCGGCCGAGGTGGCGGCGAGCGCCGAGTCGCTCACCGGGCGCTACCTCGCCGGCGTGCTCCGGATCCCGGTGCCGAAGAAGCGGCGCCGCCTGCAGGACATGGAAGAACCGCAGGTGCTGCGCATCGTCAACGCGCGTGGCAACAACCTGAAGGGCGTCACGGCCGAGATCCCGGTGGGCCTCTTCACCTGCGTGACGGGCGTCTCGGGCTCGGGCAAGTCCACGCTCGTCAACGACACGCTGTACGCCGCCGTCGCGCGCAACCTGTACAACAGCCACGCCGAGCCGGAGCCGCACGACACCATCGAAGGGCTGGACTTCTTCGACAAGGTCATCAGCGTCGACCAGAGCCCCATCGGCCGCACGCCGCGCAGCAACCCGGCCACCTACACCGGCCTCTTCACGCCCATCCGCGAGCTCTTCGCCGAGGTGCCCACCGCGCGCGAGCGTGGCTATGGCCCGGGCCGCTTCAGCTTCAACGTGGCCGGCGGGCGCTGCGAGGCCTGCCAGGGCGACGGCGTGCTGAAGGTGGAGATGCACTTCCTGCCCGACGTCTACGTGCCCTGCGACGTGTGCCACGGCAAGCGCTACAACCGCGAGACGCTGGAGGTGCTCTACAAGGGCAAGAACATCACCGAGGTGCTCAACCTCACGGTGGAAGACGCACACGCGTACTTCAACGCCGTGCCGAACATCGCACGCAAGCTGCAGACGCTGCTGGACGTCGGCCTGGGCTACATCCGCCTCGGCCAGAGCGCGACCACGCTGTCGGGCGGCGAGGCGCAGCGCGTCAAGCTCGCGCTAGAGCTCAGCAAGCGCGACACCGGCCGCACGCTGTACATCCTCGACGAACCCACCACCGGCCTGCACTTCGCCGACATCGACCTCCTCCTCAAGGTGCTGCACCAGTTGCGCGACGCAGGCAACACCATCGTGGTGATCGAGCACAACCTCGACGTCATCAAGACCGCCGACTGGCTGATCGACATGGGCCCCGAGGGCGGCGCCGGTGGCGGCACGGTGG
>DASWSY010000597.1:0-5025 GCA_036402415.1 Rhizobacter sp.
GGATCTTGCCGGCCAGCTCCTTCACCTGCGCCCAGGTGGGCTGCTCGGGCATCTTGAAGCCGACCTTGTCCGCCAGGTCCTTGCGGTACATGAGCATCGAGCTCTCGCCGTAGAACGGCACGGCGTAGAGCTTGCCGTTGACCGACAGGCCGTTGCGCATGGCGGGCAGCAGGTCGTCGACGTCGTAGGCCGCATCGGGCTTGATCTCCTGCAGCCAGCCCTTCTTGCCCCAGATCGGCGTCTCGTACATGCCGATGGTCATAACGTCGAACTGGCCGCCCTTGGTGGCGATGTCGGTCGTGACCCGCTGGCGCAGCACACCTTCTTCCAGCGTCACCCACTTGAGCTTGATCCCGGGGTGCTCCTTCTCGAAGTGGGGGGTGAGTTTCTGCATCTCGATCATGTGGCCGTTGTTGACGGTCGCGATGACGAGATCGGTGGCCGATGCCGTGGCGGCGGTGAATGCCAGGCCGCACATCAGGGCCAGTGCCTTGAACTTCATCGTTGTCTCCTGTCGGTCTGTTCCGGGGCGGTGCCGCAGGGTCTGCGGACAGGCGGAAAGATAGAAGACCCGCCCTGCGGCACCTGATACTTTTGGACCGGCGACTTATACGCTATTGCGTCATGCCCCTGGGATTTGCCCCAAGGCGAGCGATTGCGTATCGCCTGGGGCGCTGGCCGGGGCGGCGCCCAGGGCCTGGTAGGCCGGCGCGAACACCTCGCGCGCGAAGGTCTCGATCGTGGTCGGCTGCACGGCCACCGGCGAGGCGGCCACCGAGGCCATCGCCGTGGTCGAGAGCCAGCGGGCCAGTGCTTCGAGCTGGTCGGCGGCACTGGCCGAGAAGCCGTGCAGGCGCAGCATCGCCTTGGCGTCCTCGGGCGCCGACTGCACATAGGGCAGCTCCGGCATGCCGATGGCCGCGCCCAGCGCGCTCGCCGCCTCCTGCAGGCTCAGGTGGCGCGGCGCATGCAGCAGCCGCACGCCACGCTCGCGCGGCTCGGCCAGTTCGCGCGCGGCCAACGCGGCGACGTCGCGCGTGGCGACCATCGGGATGGGCACGTCGGGCGCCTCCATGCCGGGCAGCACGCCGGCTGCGCTGATGGCGGCCGCCGCCGGCAGCAGGTTTTCCATGAAGGAGCCGGGCCGCAGGTGCAGCAGGTCGAGGCCGGCGATGGCGTCGAGGCGCCGCTCCTGGCGGTGCAGGGCCTCGATCGGGCCGGTGCCCTGCCGCAGCTCGGCGCCGATGCTGGAGAGGTTGACCACGCGCGCCACATGCGCCGTGCGCAGGGCCGTCGCAATGGCCTCGCCGATGCGGTCTTGCGCGGCCTGCATGTCGGCCTCGCCGTAGCAGGGCGGGATCATGGTGAAGACCGCGGTGGCGCCGGTGAACGCACGCGCCAGGAAGGCGGCGTCGGCCGGCTCGCCGATGGCCGGCTCGGCGCCGAGTCGCGCGAGCGGGGCGAGGCTCGCGGCACTGCGCCCGATGACACGCACCGGGTGGCCGTTGGCGCGCAGGCGACGGGCGATCTGGGCGCTGACCTGTCCGTTGGATCCAAGCAGGACGTACATGGCATTTCCTTTCGAAGTGGAGTGGGAAGGCCTGCATCGTGCGCGTGCGCATCGTCGAGAAAAAGTGGCTTTGCGCGAACCGGTCGTTCAGTGATACTGGACAAATGAACCTCACCCGGCTGGAAGCCTTCGTCACCGTCTGCACCACGGGCAGCTTCACGCGCGCCGCCGAGCAGATGGCCATGACCAAGTCGGCCGCGAGCCAGCACGTGGCCGCGCTCGAACGCGAGCTCGGCGTGCAGCTGCTGCACCGCTCCACGCGCAGCCTCACGCTCACGGAAACGGGCGCGGCGCTGCTCGCCGAAGGGCGCGTGCTGCTGGACCAGGCGCAGCGGCTGACCGAACGCACGCGGCAGCAGACCGCGCAGCTCACCGGCACCCTTCGCATCACTTCCGCGGAAATCACCAACGCGCTGGTGGCCCCGGTGATCGCCGAGTACCTGCAGCACCACCCGGGCATGCAGGTGGAGTACCTGCCGAGCGACCGCCTGCTCGACCTCGTGGCCGAAGGCCTGGACCTGAGCCTGCGCACCACGGGCCGGCGCGACTCATCGCTGCGCGCGGCCACCCTGGCCGAGTACGAGGTCTGGTGCGTGGCCTCGCCCGACTACCTGCGCGCGCGCGGCACGCCGCGGCGGCTGGCCGAGCTGGCCTCGCACGACTGGATCGCGTTCACGCCCATCCCGCACCCGTGGACCTTGCCCACGCGCGACGGCAAGGCCTCGGTGCGGCTGCAGCGCAGGCTCGCCACGTCGAGCACGGGCGGCGGCTGCGCGCTGGCGATGGCGGGTGCGGGCGTGTTCGCGGCGCCCCGGTTTGCCCTCGACGACGAGGTGGCGGCCGGCCGGCTCGTGCGCGTGCTGCCGGGCGTGAAGCTGCCGCTGGTCACGCTCTACGCGGCCTGGCCCGGCCGGCACGAGCCGCCCGCGAAGACACGCGCCTTCATCGAGCTGGCGAAGGCGCGGCTGAGGCGCTAGCGCAGCGCCCACACTGCGCCGAGCAGGGCGCTGGCTGTCGATGCCTTGGCTGCCGGTGCGGAGAGAAGGCCTCCCGAGTCGCGTCGGGGGCTTGGTATTTGTCCTAGGGGAAGCGGCTGCATATCGGCAGTCGCCCGGCATCCAGTTTGCCCTGTGAAGCTCCTGAAGGCTTGCCATGCAACTTTTTCCCATGAGCTTCGCGATACGCCATGTCGTTCTTGCCCTGTGCCTGATCCAAGCGCTGGCGCTGGGCGCCTGCGCGAGCCATCAAGCGGCCACGTCGAAACAGGAAAGCGTCTCGTCCAGCAAGTCAGCCACGCAGGCAAGAGCTGCTGCGACCAAGACGCCGGTCATGAGCGCGAAGGCGAAGGCCGCACAGAAGAGAGCTGAGAAGGCTGCAGCGGCCAAGGCCGCCGCGGCCGAGCGAGCCGCGGCAAAGGCCGAGAAAGCGAGGGCGGAGGCCGCCGCGAGAGCCGATGCCGCTGCCGCCGCACGAGCCGAGTCGGTGGCGAGAGCCCTGGCCAAGGCGAGAGCCGATGCCGCGGCCAGAGCTGAAGCAGCCGCTCGGGCGGATGCCGCCGCCAAAGCCGCCGCGGCGGCAAGAGCCGAGGCCCTGGCGCGAGCCGAGGCCAAGGCAAGGGCTGACGCCATCGCGAAAGCCGAGGCAGAAAAGACTGCGGCGGCAGCACGAGCCGTCGCAGCCGCCAAACCCGCGCAACCCGTCGTGCTCGCCCGGGAGATCGAGTCCATGTCGGTGGCCCCGCCCGCGGCCGGCGGTGTGACCGCGGCCCCCGTGCCCTTGCCGCCCAGCGCCGCGATCGACGAGCCCGCAGCTGCCGAGACGCAACGCGACTACGCCGTCGGTGGCGGCGATGTGCTTCGCATCTCCGTGTTCCAGAGCCCCGACCTGTCGCTCGATGCGCGGGTGTCCGAGAGCGGCACCATCTCCTACCCGCTGCTCGGGCACGTGCGCGTGGGCGGCCTGTCCATCTCGCAGGTCGAGGCCGCGATCGCAAGCGGCCTGCGCGACGGCAATTTCCTCAAGCAACCGCAGGTGGGCGTGTTGCTCATGGAGGTGCGCGGGAACCAGGTCTCGGTGCTGGGCATGGCCAATCGGCCGGGCCGCTACCCGATCGAAGTCAACGGCATGAGGCTGAGCGAGCTGCTGGCGCTGGCCGGGGGCGTGGCGCCGGGTGGCAGCGAGATGGTCACGCTGAGCGGCATCCGCAACGGCAAGCAATACCGCCAGCGTGTCGACATCAATGCGCTCTTCACTGACGGCGCGCAAGGTGGAAACCCGATGGTGCGCAACGGCGACACGCTCTACATCGACCGCCTGCCGAACGTCTACATCTACGGCGAGGTTCAGCGCCCCGGCCCGATTCCGCTCGCACCCGACATGACGCTGATGCAGGCCGTGGCCAGCGGTGGCGGCCTCACGCAGCGTGGCACCGAGCGAGGCATGCGCGTGCACCGGCGAAACGCGTCTGGCGAAGTCCATGTGCTGAAACCCGACATGGACGACGTCCTCATGCCGGGCGATGTGGTGTACGTGCGCGAGAGCCTCTTCTGAGCATCGGGCAGATCGCCGGGCCTATCGCAGCCCCCACACCGCCCCGAGCAGCGCGCTCGCCAGCCACGCGCCGGTGAGCACCATCAGCAGCACCGGGCGCCAGCCCGCGCTTGCGAGGTGGCTGAACGAGGTCTTCATGCCCAGGCCCGCCACGCCGAGCATCAGGCAGGCGCGCGAAGCGAGGCCGAGTTCATGCTCCACCCGCTGCAGCAGGCCGAGCGAGTTGAGCGTGGCCAGCGCTACGAAGAGCCACAGGAAGCCGGGCACCAGGCCGCCGAGGCGCTGCACCATCGGGGCTGGCTGCCGCTGCGGCGCCGAGGCGCGGCAGGCGAGCGACACGCCCAGCACCACCAGCACCAGCAGGCTCACGCGCAAGAGCTTCACCAGCGAGGCCGCATCACCGGCCGCGGGCGAGAGCGAATACCCGGCCACCACCACCTGCGCCACGTCGTGGATGCTGCCGCCGATGAAGAGCCCGGCCTCGGCGGGCGACAACTGCAGCCGCTCGGCGATCAGCGGGTAGGCGATCATCGCGACCGTCGACAGCAGCGTCGCCATCACCACCACGATCAGCGCATGGCGCTCGGGCGGTGATTCACCCTCGCCGGCACGCGGCAGCACCGCCGCAATGGCGAGCGCGGCCGAGGCACCGCAGATCGCCGTGGCGCCGCCTGCCAGCACGCCCAGCACCCAGGGCAGGCGCAAGGCCTTCGCCAGCCACCAGCCGCAGGCCAGCGTGCTTGCCACCGCGCCCAGCACCACCAGCACCGTCGGCCAGCCGAGGCTGGCCACCTGGTCCCAGGTGATGCGCGCGCCGAGCAGGCCCACGCCCAGGCGCAGCAGCGTGCGGCTGCAGAACTCGACGCCGGGCGCGCTGCGGTCTTCCAGGCTCTGGTAGTGCACCG
>DASWSY010000598.1:0-6697 GCA_036402415.1 Rhizobacter sp.
GCCACGCGCCTGCTCACCGGGCCGAAAGGCGAGATCGCCGGCGTGATGGGCTTCGACTGCCGCACCGCCGACTTCCACGTGATCAAGGCCAAGGCCGTGATCCTGTGCACCGGCGCGGCCGGACGCCTGGGCCTGCCCGCTTCGGGCTACCTGTTCGGCACCTACGAGAACCCCACGAACTGCGGCGATGGCCACGTGATGGCCTACCACGCGGGCGCGGAGCTCACCAACCTGGAGTGCTTCCAGATCAATCCGCTGATCAAGGACTACAACGGCCCGGCCTGCGCGTATGTGACGGGCCCCTTCGGCGGCTACACCTCCAACAACCAGGGCCAGCGCTTCATCGAATGCGACTACTGGAGCGGCCAGATGATGATGGAGTTCTACAACGAGCTCGAAGGCGGCAAGGGCCCGGTGTTCCTCAAGCTCGACCACCTGGCCGAGGAGACCATCGCCGAGATCGAGCACATCCTGCACACCAACGAGAGGCCCAGCCGCGGCCGCTTCCACGAGCGGCGCGGCACGGACTACCGCAAGCAGATGATCGAGATGCACATCTCGGAGATCGGCTTTTGCAGCGGGCACAGCGCCTCGGGGATCTGGACCAACGAGAAGGGCGAGTGCTCCATCCCCGGCCTGTATGCAGCGGGGGATTGCGCCAGCATCCCGCACAACTACATGCTGGGCGCCTTCGTGTACGGCAAGTTCTGCGGCGAGAACGCGGCCGACTACGTGAGCGGCATCTCGCAGCCGAGCTTCGCGCAGGAGAAGGTCGAGGCCGAGCGCGCACGCGTCTACGCGCCGCTCGGCAAGACCGAGGGCCTGACGCCCTTCCAGGTGGAATACAAGACGCGTCGCATCGTCAACGACTACCTGCAGCCACCCAAGGTCACCCGCAAGATGGAGATCGGCCTGCAGCGCTTCGACGAGATCCGCGAAGACCTGCAGCACATGAGCGCCACCGACCCGCACGAGCTGATGCGCGCGATGGAGGCCCACACCATCCGCGACTGCGCCGAGCTCGCCGCGCGCGCCTCGCTCTTCCGCACCGAGAGCCGCTGGGGCCTCTACCACCTCTGCGTCGACCACCCGGAGAAGGACGACACCAACTGGTTCTGCCACACCAACGTGACGAGCGACGAGAACGGCAACGCCGTCTTCCGCAAGCGCGAGGTCGAGCCCTACGTGGTGGAGCTGAACGAGGAAGAGAAGTCCGCCTACCAGCGCCTGCGGGTTGCCACGCCCGCTGCTGCCTGACCCACGACGAAGGAGAGCCCCATGACCATCGCCCTGACCCGAACCCAAGCCCCCGTCGTGATCGACGAGGACAAGTGCATCGCCGACAAGGGCTGCACCGTCTGCGTCGACGTGTGCCCGCTCGACGTGCTGGCCATCGACCTGACCAAGAACAAGGCCTTCATGAAGTTCGACGAGTGCTGGTACTGCATGCCCTGCGAGAAGGACTGCCCGACCGGCGCGGTTCGCGTCGACATCCCCTACCTGGTGCGCTGACCATGGTCGCCGTTGCCTCCATCCACGACAGGCTGCGCAACCCGGATGCGGGCGTGCGCCGCATCGCGGTGATCGACCTGCCGTACAGCGACGAAGAAGACGACATCGCGCCCCTGCTGGTCGAGGCGCTCGCCGATGCCGATGCGAGCGTGCGGCTCGAAGCCGCGAAGGCACTCGAAGGCTTCGAGGAGCCCGAGGTGCTCACTGCGCTGGTGCCCTTGCTGAAGGACGCCGATGCCGCGGTGCGCGATGCGGTGGCCTACACGCTGGCCGAGCTGAAGGAGCCTTCGTCGGCCACGCCGATCCTGCCCTACCTGGTGGACGACGAGCCCGGCGTGCGCGCCGCGGCCTTGCACGCGGTGCGTGCGCTGCGTGTGGACGCTGCCCTCGAGCCCGCGCTGCAATCGCTGTCCCACGCGGACGCCGCCGTGCGCCGCGCGGCAGTGGGTGTGCTCGGCTACCTGAAGAAGCCCCAGGCCCTGGGCGCGCTGACCGAGATCGCCGCCCACGATGCCGATGCGGAAGTGCGCCGCATCGCGGTGGGCGCACTCAGCTACGCCGGCAGCCATGACCACCACAGCGCCGAGGTGAGCGTGCTGCCCGCCCTCGGCCGCGCCATCGCCGACCCGGTGTGGCAGGTGCGCGAGGAGGCCGCCACCACCTACGCCAAGACCGGCTCGCTGCTCGGCGTGCCCAACCTGGTGCGTGCGATGGACGACGAGTACTGGCAGGTGCGCGTGAAAGCGGCGCGCAGCCTGGGCAAGCTCAAGGCGCGCGACGGCGTGATGGCGCTGATCGAAGCCTTGCTGCACCCGGTGAGCAACCTTCGCAAAGAAGCCGTGATCGCCCTCGGCGAGATCGGCGACTCGCGCGCCATCGCACCGCTGGAACGTGCGATGCAGGACCCGGACCCCGACGTGCGCAAGCTGTCGAAGCTCGCGCTGACCTCGATGCAAATGCCTAAAGGAGCGTGACATGGCCTTCGTCGTCACCGAAGCCTGCATCCGCTGCAAGTACACCGACTGCGTCGCAGCCTGCCCCGTGGAGTGTTTCCACGAAGGCCCCGACTTCCTCGTCATCGACCCCGCCGCCTGCATCGACTGCGGCGTGTGCGTGCCCGAGTGCCCGGTCGAAGCCATCTTCGACGAGAAGGACCTCGCGCCCGAGCACCGCGAGTACGCCGAGCTGAACAAACGCCTGGCGGCGCAGTGGCCGCTCATCACCGCCGCACAGGACCCATTGCCCGACGCCGAGCAGTGGGCCAACCAGAAAAACAAACGAGATCTGCTGACGGAGACCGCCTGATCCCCAGGCACCGAACTTGCGCTACCGCTTCCGCAACTTCCCCGAACCAGGAGATGCCATGACGCCCCACTCGCACCGCCCCTCTCGTTTCCAGCGCCTCGCGGCCGTCGCCCTCGGCGCCGGCGCACTGCTCGCCTGGTCGACCCCCACCTGGGCCGCCAAGGAGGTGGTGACCCTCGGCATCGGCACGCAGAACACCACCACCAACACCGTCACCGGCGGCGTGGTGCTGAAGGAGCTGAAGCTGCTGGAGAAGCACCTGCCCAAGACCGGCAAGTACGCCAACATCGAGTGGAAGCTCGACTGGCAGAACTTCACCTCCGGCCCGCCCATCACCAACGGCATGGTCGCCGGCAAGCTGCAGATCGGGATGATGGGCGACTACCCGCTCCTGGTGAACGGCGCCACCGGCCAGCAGAACAAGGGCAACGAAACACAGCTCATCGCGGTCATCGCCTACAACGCCTTCGGCTCCGGCAACGGCGTGGTGGTGCACAAGGACAGCCCCTACTACGAGCTGGCCGACCTCAAGGGCAAGACGGTGTCGGTGCCTTTCGGCTCGGCGGCGCACGGCATGATGCTGCAGGCCATGCAGGAGCGCGGCTGGCCCAACGACTTCTGGAACCTGGTGAGCCAGAGCCCCGAGGTCGGCACCACCAACCTGCAGGAAAAGAAGATCGACGGCCACGGCGACTTCGTGCCCTTCGCCGACCTGCTGCCGCACCGCGGCTTCGCGCGCAAGATCTTCGACGGCGCGCAGACCAAGATCCCCACCTTCCACGGCGTGGTGGTGCGCAAGGAGTTCGCCGACAAGTACCCCGAGGCGGTGGTGGCCTATGTCAAGGCCCTGATGGAAGCCAACGACTGGGTGCGCAAGGACCCGAAGTCCGCGGCCACCAAGGTCGAGGAGTGGACCAAGATCGAGAAGGAAGTGGTCTACCTCTTCCTCGGCCCGGGCGGCATCCACACGCTGGACCCGAGCATCAAGCCGCGCTGGGTCGAGACGATCAAGATCGCGCACGGCGTGCTGTCCAAGCTCGGCCGGGTGAAGGAATTCGACGTCAACGCCTGGGTCAACGAGACCTACGTGCGTGAGGCCTTCAAGCAGCGCGGCCAGGACTACGAGGCCCAGAAGCAGACGCTCGCGAACTACGACATCGCGGGCCGCGACCCGGTGTGCAAGGTGCCGGTCACCCGCCCCAAGGAAGCGGGCGAGATCTGGCTCTCCACCGGCGAGATCGTGCCGATGAGCTCGCCGGCCTGCCTGCTGGCCGGCATCAAGCAGTACGAGGCCGCAGGCAAGAAGGTGAACGTCGCCTACCTCTACGACAAGGCGCTGGGCATCAAGGTCGTCGCCGACAAGGCCTTCTATGCGCTCGACGCGAGCAACCCCAAGGCGCCGGTGGCCGTGCCCTTCCTGCTGAAGAAGGACGCCGAGGCCCACGCCGCCAAGACCAACGGCAAGCTCGCCACCTACGCCGAGGCCCTGGGCCTCACGCCCGCCACCGTCGTCGCCGCGACCAGCACGAAGTGAGCACCATGCGCGCCCTGCAACGAGTCGAAGACTTCACCCCGCCGCCCGAGCCGGTGCCGGCCCGTGCCGCCGCGGCACCCGCCCACGTGGGCCAGGGCGTGACCCCGCTGCCGCTGCCGGTCGCCCTGCCCGGCCGGCCCTCGCTGTGGCGACGCTTCTGGGACGGCCGCGGTGCCATGCTGCTGATGGCGGCCGTGTCCATCGCCGGCGTGCTGCTCTTCTGGCAGCTCGCCACGCACTACAGGCTCGACGCCTATGTTCGCTTCAACAACATCCCCACGCCGGCAGCGGTGCTGGAGAAGGTGGTCGAGGTCAACCAGAGCCCGAAGTTCGTCACCAACATCGGCATCAGCGTGCGGCGCATCCTGCTCGGGTTCGCCGTCGCCACCGTGCTCGGCGTGGGCCTCGGCTTGCTGATCGGGCGCTACCGTGTGGTGCGCGGCCTGGCGATGCCGGCGATGGAGGTGTTCCGGCCCATCCCGGCCATCGCCTGGGTGCCGATGTCGATCATGCTGTGGCCCGACAACGAGGTGAGCATCGTCTTCATCACCTTCCTCGGTGCGTTCTTCCCCATCCTGCTCAACACGGTGCACGGCGTGGAGTCGATCGACCCGGTGCTGCTGCGCGCGGCCCGCACGCTCGGGGCGGGCGAGGCGAGCCTCGTGCGACACGTGGTGCTGCCGGGCGCCCTGCCGCACATCTTCACCGGACTCGCGGTGGGCATGGGCGTGGCCTGGGTCTCGCTCATCGCGGCCGAGATGATCTCGGGTCAGTTCGGCATCGGCTACTTCACCTGGGAGGCCTATTCGCTGATCAGCTACGCCGAGATCGCGCTCGGGATGATCACGATCGGCGTGCTGGGCCTCCTGTGCAGCGGCGGCATCCGGCTGCTCGCGAAGCTCGCGATGCCGTGGCAGGCCCATTCGGCGGGAGCACGATGATGGAGAAGACCGTGGCATCCCAGGGCCGTGTGGACGTGCGCGACCTCCACATCCGCTTCAGCGCCAAGGGCCAGGAGGTCGAGGCGGTGCGCTCGGCGAGCGTGAACGTGCGGCCGGGCGAGTTCGTCTCGCTGATCGGGCCCTCGGGCTGCGGCAAGTCGACGTTGCTCAACGCGGTGGCCGGCTTCATCAAGCCCAACGGCGGGCAGGTGCTGCTCGACGGCCAGGCCATCACCGGCCCGGGCTCCGACCGCGGCGTGGTGTTCCAGCAGTATTCGCTGTTCCCCTGGATGACGGTGCGCAAGAACGTCGAGTTCGGGCTGAAGATGAAGGGCGTGTCGGCCACCGAGCGCGAGTCGCAGGCGCGCACCCTGCTCGGCCTGGCCGGCCTGCTCTCGTTCGAGAACCACTACCCCGACCAGCTCTCCGGCGGCATGAAGCAGCGCGTGGGCATCGTGCGCGCGCTGGCCACCAGCCCCCAGGTGCTGCTGATGGACGAGCCCTTCGGCGCGCTCGACTCGCAGACGCGCGTGGTGATGCAGGAGATCCTCACCAACATGTGGCAGCGCCTGCGCATCTCGGTGCTCTTCATCACGCACGACATCGACGAGGCGGTGTTCCTTTCCGACCGCGTCTACGTGATGACGGCGCGCCCCGGCCGCATCAAGGCCGAGCTGCCGGTGCCGCTGCCGCGCCCGCGCACGCCCGAGATGACCGCCTCGCCCGAGTTCGCCGCGATGGTGCGGCAGATCAAGGGCCTGATCCGCGAGGAGAGCATCGCCGCCATGGGCGGCGAGCTGAGCGAAGGCGGGCTCGCGGGGCTCGCCACCGAGGTCGGCCCGCAAGGCGTGGGGCAGCTGGTGTGATCGGCGCCGCCATGGTCCTGTCTGCCGAGGCGGTGCCCACCGAGGTGGTGTGGCACGAGACCAGCGGCGTCCTGGAGATGGGCTGGTCCGATGGCCGGCACGCACGGTTTGCCGCGCCGCACCTGCGCGCGGCGTGCAAGTGCGCAGGCTGCGAGAAGCGGCGTCGCGATGGCCAGGGGCCGCAAGCGCCCGCCGAGGTCGCGCTGACGCAGATCAATCCGATCGGCGACATGGGCGTGCAACTCGTCTTCAGCGACGGCCACGACCGCGGCATCTACCCCTGGCCCTACCTGCATCAACTTTCTCTTGAGGCATCGCCATGAGCAACCTCTTCGACGCCCGGGTGCTGAGCGTTCGCCACTGGACCGACCGGCAGTTCTCGTTCACCTGCACCCGCAACCCCGGGTTCCGTTTCCAGAGCGGCCAGTTCACGATGATCGGCCTGGAGGTCGACGGCAAGCCGCTCCTGCGCGCCTACAGCGTGGTGAGCCCGCACTGGGAAGAGACGCTCGAGTTCCTGAGCATCAAGGTGCCCGACG
>DASWSY010000599.1:0-4881 GCA_036402415.1 Rhizobacter sp.
GAAGTCTCCGAGACCGACGAGATCCCGCCGGCCATCGTCGACGAGATGCGCGAGCTGGGCCTCTTCGGCCTGACCATCCCCGAGGCCTATGGCGGCCTCGAGCTGACGATGGAAGAAGAGGTGCTGACCATGATCGAGATGGGCCAGACCTCGCCGGCCTTCCGCTCGGTGTTCGGCACCACGGTGGGCATCGGCTCGCAGGGCATCCTGATGGACGGCACCGAGGAGCAGAAGGCGAAGTTCCTGCCCAAGATGGCGACCGGCGAGATCATCGCGTCGTTCGCATTGACCGAGCCCGACTCGGGCTCCGACTCGGCCTCGCTGCGCACCACCGCCATCAAGGACGGCGACCACTACGTCGTCAACGGCACCAAGCGCTTCATCACCAACGCACCGCAGGCCGGCATCTTCACGCTGATGGCGCGCACCGACCCGGCCAAGAAAGGCGCCTCGGGCATCTCGGCCTTCATCGTCGACGCCAGGTCGCCCGGCATCAGCCTCGGCAAGCGCGACAAGAAGATGGGCCAGAAAGGCGCGCACACCTGCGACGTGATCTTCGACAACTGCCGCGTGCCCGCCGAAAACCTCATCGGCGGCGTGGAGGGCAAGGGCTTCTACACCGCGATGAAGGTGCTGGACAAGGGCCGCATCCACATCGCCGCCATCTGCGTCGGCGTGGCCAAGCGCATCCTCGACGACGCGCTGCGCTACGCGGTGGAGCGCAAGCAGTTCGGGCAGCCGATTGCCGAGTTCCAGCTCGTGCAGGCCATGCTCGCCGACAGCAAGACCGAGCTTTACGCCGCCGAATGCATGGTGCTCGACGCCGCCCGCAAGCGTGACCTGAAGCAGCCCCACTCGACCGAAGCCTCGTGCGCGAAGCTCTATGCGAGCGAGATGGTGGGCCGCGTGGCCGACCGCGGCGTGCAGATCCTCGGCGGCTCGGGCTACATCGCCGAGCACGCGATGGAGCGCTTCTACCGCGACGTGCGCCTGTTCCGCCTGTACGAGGGCACGAGCCAGATCCAGCAGATGGTCATCGCGCGCAACATGATCAAGGAACTCGCGCAATAAGCGCGATCTTGGGGATCATGCGAGCCAGCGGCGCAGCTGCTCGCTGACCCGTTCGTGGCTCAGCAGGTCCCAATGGTCGGCTGAGGTCACGACGAGCTGCCGGCTCTTCGGCACCTTCAGCGCCAGCGCCGCGTCCTCGTGCTCGCCGAGGGCACTGGACAGCGGTACCAGACCGTCGCCGACCAGCGCGCTGCGCAGGCCACGGGCGGTCTTGCCCTTGGTCGCCGCCGCCACGAAGCTCTCCACGCCCTCGGGCAGCGGCGTGGGCACACGGTCATCGTGCTTCTGGGCATGGCGGTCGCGGTGCTGCCAGTCGGCGTCTTGCAGGTTGCCGAAGCGCAGGTCGGTGATGCCGGCGCTGCGCGCCTTGCCCAGCCGTGCGAGCGGTGCGGCGTAGGGGCTGAACTCCAGCAGCGCATCGACCAGCCGCCCGCCCCGCTCCAGCGGCGCACCGTGGTGCGGCGTGCCGAGGAAGACGAGCTTGGTCAACGCCTCCATCCAGCGCTGGCCGGTGCCAAACGAGACGGCGCTGCGCGTCACGAGCCCTCCCATGCTGTGGCAGACGATCACCAGTTCCTCCAGCGGCACCGGCCAGTTCTCCACGAGCGAGTCGAGCAAGGCCGAGAAATCGCGGCCGTTCTGCGAGATGTGCCGGCCGGTGTTGTAGTGAAGGTAGACGGGGGAGTAGCCGAGTTCGCGGGCCAGCATCTGCCCATGGTCATGGCCGCGGTGCAACCACTGCAGATCGTTCATCGCTAGGCCGTGGACCATCACGACGATCCTGCCGGTCGGCGCTTGCAGTGCCGCCTCGTACGGCAGCCCGCCCACACGCAGCGACATGGGAATCGCCAGCGGGTTGTCGGTCTTCGCGAGGTGATCGCCCCACACGCCGTTGAGCGCCGACACCAAGGCCTGGCGCTCGGGCGACACATCGGCCGATGGCGTGCCACCGGCGGGCAGCACCGCGTCGAGGCCACGGCCCACGGTGCGTGTGACGCCTCGCACGGCACCGTAGACGAAGCCCGTGATGCCCGCAGTGCGGCCGCCGAGCCCGGGCCGCAGCAGGCCTGCGCGCGCGCCGATCGTGAGGTGCATCGCTTCCACGATGTCGGTCACGCCGACGACCCCATCGATCACCAGGCGCGAGAGCCCGCGCAGGTCGGAGGCGTGGAGAGGCAGCCTGGCGCGGGCCAGGGCCGGTGGAACAGCAGTCATGCGCAGCCCGAAGTGGTGGCGCCGACTATGGGGCTGCCCGGGTCACCGGGCAAGCACCCTTTCTAGATGCGGCTCCCTTCGGGCTCAGGCCGGCTTGGGCTCGTAGCCCAGCACCGCCTTGGTTTCCAGAAATTCGCCGAAGGCGTGATCGCCCCACTCGCGCCCGTTGCCCGACTGCTTGTAGCCGCCGAAGGGCGCCATCAGGTCGAGGCCCGCGCTGTTGAGGTTGACCTGCCCGGCGCGCAGGCGCGAGGCCACCTGGCGCACCTGCGCGGTGTCGGCGCCCGAGACGTAGGCTGCGAGGCCGTAGGGCGTGTCGTTGGCGATCTCCACCGCTTCGTCCACCGTGTCGTAGCCGATCATCACCAGCACCGGGCCGAAGATCTCTTCGCGGCCCACCGTCATCTGGTTGGTCACCTTGGCGAGCACGGTGGGCTTGACGTAGTAGCCCTTCTCCAGCCCCTGCGGCTTGCCGGAGCCGCCGGCCACCACGGTGGCACCTTCCTGGATGCCCTGCTGGATCAGCGTCTGGATCTTGTCCCACTGCGTGGCCGAGATCACCGGACCGAGCATCGCGCCGCTGTCGGGTGCGCCCACCGTGGTGGATTCGGCCGCGGCCTTGGCGATGGCGATGGCCTCGTCCATCCGGCTGTTGGGCACCAGCATGCGCGTGGGCGCGTTGCACGACTGGCCCGAGTTGGTCATCACGCTGCGCACGCCGGCCGTCACCGCCCGCTTGAGGTCGGCATCGGGCAGGATGATGTTGGGCGACTTGCCGCCGAGTTCCTGGTGCACGCGCTTGACGGTCGGCGCGGCGTTGCGGGCGACCTCGATGCCCGCGCGCGTGGAGCCGGTGAACGACACCATGTCGATCTCGGGGTGGCTGGAGATGGCCGCACCCACCGTGGGCCCGTCGCCGTTGACGAGGTTGAACACCCCGGCCGGCACGCCGGCGGCGTCGAGGATCTCGGTCCAGACCTGCGCCGAGAAGGGCGCGATCTCGGAGGGCTTCAGCACCATCGTGCAGCCCACCGCCAGCGCCGGCGCCACCTTGCACGCGATCTGGTTGACCGGCCAGTTCCACGGCGTGATGAAGCCGCACACGCCGATGGGTTCCTTCACGATCAGCGTCGTGCCGCGCGGCTCCTGGAAGTGGAACTGCTTGAGCACGCCGAGCGCCGTCTGCAGGTGGCCCACGCCCATCGCCGCCTGCGCGTTCTGCGACAGCGCGGCCGGAGCGCCCATCTCCTCGGTGATGGCCGCGGCCATGTCGGCGTAGCGCTTCTTGTACTCGGCGATGATGCGTTCGAGCAGCGCCACGCGCTCGTCGACGCTCGTCTGCGAGTAGCTGGCGAATGCCGCGCGGGCGGCCTTGGCCGCGGCGTCGACGTCGGCCGCCGAGCCCATGGAGATGCGGCCGGCCACCCCTTCGGTGGCGGGGTTGATGACGTCGAGCGTCTTGGGCGCCTTGGGGTCGACAAAGCGGCCGTTGATGTAGAACTTCAGGTACTCACGCATGGTGTCCGGCTCCTGCAAGGATGACTGCAACAGCCTAGTATTTGCCACCCCCGCGCGTTGAGCGATGCGCGCAAACCCTGCGCCACTTTGACGCACTCCCGAACCTGCAAGCGAGGCCAGATGAATCCCACCCAATCCAGGATGAGCGTTGCCGTGATGGGCGCCGGCGCCGTCGGCTGTTACTACGGCGGCATGCTGGCGCGCGCCGGCCATGCCGTCACCTTGATCGCAAGACCCCAGCATGTGCAAGCCATTCACGAGAAGGGCCTGCGGCTCGACACGCAGCAGTTCGACGTGCAGGTGCCGCTGGCCGCCAGCACCGACGCCCGCGCCGTGGCCGATGCGCAGCTCGTGCTCTTCAGCGTGAAGTCGACCGACACCGAATCGGCCGGCGAGCTGATCCGCCCTCACCTGCGGCCCGACGCGCTGGTGCTGTGCCTGCAGAACGGGGTGGACAACGCCGAGCGGCTGCGCGCGGTGCTGCCCGCGCACATGGTGGCCGCGGCGGTGGTCTACGTCGCCACCGAGATGGCAGGCCCGGGGCACGTGAAACACCACGGGCGCGGCGAACTCGTGATCGAGCCGTCGGCACAGAGCGAGGCGGTGGCACGCGCGCTGATCGCGGCCGGCGTGCCCACCGAGATCTCGCCCAACGTGCGCGGCGCGCTGTGGGCCAAGCTCATCCTCAACTGCGCCTACAACGCCATGTCGGCGATCGCCCAGGTGCCCTATGGCCGGCTGGTGCAGGCGGCCGGCGTGAAGGACGTGATGCGCGACGTCGTCGACGAGTGCCTGGCCGTGGCGCGGGCCGATGGGGTGGAGGTGCCCGGCGACGTCGACGCCGCCGTGCGGCGCATCGCCGAGACGATGCCGAAGCAGTTTTCCTCGACCGCGCAGGACCTGGCGCGCGGCAAGCCGAGCGAGATCGACCACCTCAACGGCCTGGTGGTGCGGCGCGGCGAGGCGCTCGGCGTGCCGACGCCGGCCAACCGGGTGCTGCACACGCTGGTGAAGCTGATCGAAACCGCGCGCGCCCCGGCCTGACACCCGCCAACAAAAAGCCGGCCCGAAGGCCGG
>DASWSY010000600.1:0-4100 GCA_036402415.1 Rhizobacter sp.
CCAGGCCCTTGAAGTCGTCGATCTCTTCGCTCTCGAAGCCGCGACGCGACAGCAGCATGATGATGCCGAAGGTGCCGAGCGTGGTCAGCACGTAGCTCACCAGGTAGAAGAGCGCCGACGAATAGCCGTTGGCGGCCGAGAAGGTGTTGTTGGAGATGACCGTCGGCGTGAAGCCGAGCAGCATGAAGCCGATCTGCCCGATGGTCGAATAGGCCAGCATGCGCTTGAGGTTGCTCTGCGCAATGGCCGCCAGGTTGCCGATCACGAGCGAAGCGACCGCCAGGAACATCAGCATCTGCTGCCAGTCGTTGGCCACGCCGGACATGCCTTCCACCAGCAGGCGGAAGGTGATCGCGAAGGCCGCGAGCTTCGGCGCGCCGGCGATCAGCAGCGTGACGGCCGTGGGTGCGCCCTGGTACACGTCGGGGATCCACATGTGGAACGGCACCGCACCTAGCTTGAACGCGAGGCCGGCCACGATGAACACCACGCCGAACACCAGCACGGCCTTGTTGATCTGACCGGTGGCGATGGCCTCGAAGACCTTGGGGATGTCGAGCGAGCCGGCGGCGCCGTACATCATCGACAGACCGTAGAGCAGGAAGCCGCTGGCGAGCGCGCCCAGCACGAAGTACTTCATCGCCGCTTCGGTGGAGTCGGCATGGTCGCGGCGCAGCGCGGTCAGCGCGTAGAGCGAGAGCGACATCAGCTCGAGGCCGAGGTAGACGATCAGGAAGTTGTTGGCCGACAGCATCACCGAGATGCCCAGCAGCGCAAAGAGGCTCAGCGTGAAGAGCTCGCCCTTCAGGATCTCGCGGTGCTCGGCATACGGCCGCGCATAGGCCAGCGCGATCATCGTGGCGATGGTGGCAAAGACGCCCAGCAGGTGGCCGAGCGGGTCGGTCACCACCATGCGTTGCATGCCGTAGATGGTGAAGCCGCCATCGAAGTACAGCCAGTGCATCACCGCCACCACGGCCAGCGTGGCCTGCGTCAGCAGGTAGGTCGGCGTGCGGCGCGGGTGCTTCACCCACAGGTCCACCATGGCCACCACGCACGCCATGCCCAGGAGCACGAGCTCGGGGTAGACGGCCAGCCAGTTCATGTCGTTCATGTTCTTGCGCTCAGTTCAGCGTTGCTCGGTTGAGCTTCCGTCAGTTCAGCTTCGAAATGGCCACGTGCTTCAACAGCTCGGTCACGCTCACGTGCATGGTGTCGGTGAAAGGCTTGGGGTACAGACCCATCCAGAGCACGGCAAGCGCCAGCACGGCCAGCATGGCGAACTCGCGGGCGTTGATGTCGGTCAGCGCCCGCACGTCTTCGTTGGCCACCGGGCCGAAGTACACGCGCTTGACCATCCACAGGTTGTAGGCCGCACCGAACACCAGTGCCGTTGCCGCCAGGGCTGCCAGCCAGAAATTCACCTTCACCGTGCCGAGGATGACCATCCACTCGCCGACGAAGCCGCCGGTGCCCGGCAGGCCGCAGTTGGCCATGGCGAAGAAGACCGCGAACGCGGTGAACTTGGGCATGGTGTTGACCACGCCGCCGTAGCTTGCGATCTCGCGCGAGTGCACCCGGTCGTAGAGCACGCCGATGCACAGGAACATGGCGCCCGACACGAAGCCGTGCGAGATCATCTGCACGAGGCCACCCGAAACGCCGAGCTCGTTGAAGAGGAAGAAGCCCAGCGTCACGAAGCCCATGTGGGCGATGGACGAGTAGGCCACCAGCTTCTTCATGTCCTGTTGCACCAGGGCGACCAGGCCGATGTAGATCACCGCGATCAGCGACAGCGCGATGATGAACCAGCCCCAGTGGTGTGCCGCATCGGGTGCGACCGGCAGCGAGAAGCGCAGGAAGCCGTAGGCGCCGAGCTTCAGCATGATGGCCGCCAGCACCACCGAGCCGCCGGTCGGGGCCTCGACGTGGGCGTCGGGCAGCCAGGTGTGCACCGGCCACATCGGCACCTTGACCGCGAAGGCCGCGAAGAACGCGAAGAAGAGCAGCGTCTGCTCCGTCATCGTGAGCGGCACGTTGTGCCAGGTCTGGATCTCGAAGCTGCTGCCCGACTTGAAGTACAGGAAGATCAGCGCGATCAGCATCAGGAGCGAGCCGGCCAGCGTGTAGAGGAAGAACTTGAACGCGGCGTACACCCGGCGCGGGCCGCCCCACACGCCGATGATGATGTACATCGGGATCAGCGTGGCTTCGAAGAAGACGTAGAACAGCAGGCCGTCGAGCGCCGAGAAGACACCGACCATGATCCCCGAGAGGATCAGGAACGCGCCCATGTACTGGTTCACACGCTCGTCGATCACCTCCCACGCGGCGATCACCACGATGATGGTGATGAAGGCGGTCAGCAGCACGAACCACACCGAGATGCCGTCCACGCCGAGGTGGTAGCGCACGCGGAAGCGTTCGATCCAGGCGAAATTCTCCTGGAACTGCATCGCTGCCGTGGTGGTGTCGAAGCCGGTGATCAGCGGAATGGTGACCAGGAAGCTGGCGATGGCGGCGACGAGCGCCATCCAGCGCACGGCCTTGGCGTTCTCATCGCGGCCGAGCGCGAGCAGCAACACGCCCGAGGCGATCGGCAACCAGATGGCGAGACTGAGCAAACCCATGTTCTTCTTCTCCGTGCCCGATCAGCGACCCAGCGTCGCGCTGAGGTAGGGCCACAACTGCCAGGTCATCAAGCCCAGCACGCCAAGAATCATCACCAGCGCATACCAGTAGAGGCGACCGGTCTGCACTTCACGCACCAGCGACGCGATGCCCCCCACGCCACGCGCCGTGCCGTTGATCAGCACACCGTCGATCACGCCGGCGTCGCCGCCCTTCCACAGGCCGGTGCCCAGCAGGCGCGCGCCGGCGGCGAGCACCTTCTCGTTGAAGGCATCGAAGTAGTACTTGTTCTCGAGGACGCGGTTGATGAAGCCGGTGCGGGCCTTGATGGCCGCCGGAATCTCGGGCTTGAGCATGTAGAACACGTAGGCCGTGACGACGCCCGCGAGCGCCAGCCAGAACGGCAGCGTCTGCAAGCCGTGCACCGTCATCGCCCAGGCACCGTGGAAGGCCGCGGCCATCTCCTTCATCGCGTGGTGCCTGGTCGCATCGACAAAGATCGAATCCTTGAAGAACTCGCCGTAGAGAATCGGCTGGATCGTCAGGTAGCCGATGATCACCGACGGAATGGCCAGCAGCGCGAGCGGCAGCCACACCACCCAGGGCGACTCGTGCGGCGTGTGCGGCTCGTGGTGGTGATCGTCGTCGTGGTGATCATGCTCACCGGGGAACGGCTTGTGATGGAAGTGTTCCTTGCCGTGGAAGACGAGGAAGTACATCCGGAACGAGTAGAAGGCCGTCACGAAGACACCGGCCACCACCGCGAAGTAGGCGAAGCCCGAACCCCACAGGTGGCTCTCGCGCACCGCTTCGATGATGCTGTCCTTCGAGTAGAAGCCCGAGAAGAGCGGCGTACCGATCAGCGCGAGCGAGCCCAGCAGCGAGGTGATCCAGGTGATGGGCATGTACTTGCGCAGGCCGCCCATGTTGCGGATGTCCTGATCGTGGTGCATGCCGATGATCACCGAGCCCGCCGCGAGGAAGAGCAGCGCCTTGAAGAAGGCGTGCGTCATCAGGTGGAAGACGGCGACCGAGTAGGCCGAGGCGCCCAGCGCCACCGTCATGTAGCCGAGCTGCGAGAGCGTGGAATACGCGACGACGCGCTTGATGTCGTTCTGGATGATGCCGAGGAAGCCCATGAAGAGCGCCGTGATGGCACCGATCACGAGGATGAAGCTCAGCGCCGTGTCCGACAGCTCGAAGAGCGGCGACATGCGCGCCACCATGAAGATGCCGGCCGTCACCATGGTCGCCGCGTGGATCAGCGCTGAGATCGGCGTCGGGCCTTCCATCGAGTCGGGCAGCCATACATGCAGCGGGAACTGCGCGCTCTTGCCCATCGCACCGATGAAGAGGCAGATGCAGGTGACGGTGATGAGCATCCACTCGGTGCCCGGGAACGTGAGCTTGGCCAGGTCACCTGCCTTGGCGAAGGTCTCGCTGTAGTTCAGCGTGCCAGCGTAGGCCAC
>DASWSY010000601.1:0-6536 GCA_036402415.1 Rhizobacter sp.
GCGTGAGCGCGTCCGCGATCGCAGCCGCGCCGCCGGCGCCCACGATGACGATGGCGGTCTGGGCGTGCGCCTGCATCTGCAGCCAGCCAAGGCTCAGTTCCAGGTGCTCGGGCTCGCCTTCCAGGAGCACGGCGCCGAACCGGTGCTCCGCCAGGCCGGCCGCGAGCTGATCCATCGTCGAGTAGTCGCAAACTTCGATGCCCTGCGCCGTGAGCGCTTTGCGGATCGGGGCCAGCGCCCGCCGATTCCGGGCCAGCACGGCCACCTTCACGGTCTGTTCGACCGGCTCGGGAGCGGCTGTCGCACCTTCCGGCCATCGGTGAGCACCGGCTTCTTCGTGCGGCGCCTCATTGGCCTTGAAGCGTCAGGGCAAGGATGTGTCGGCGCGGTGCGATGCGGGAGCAAGACCTTTTCATGGTTGTACGGTCGGGATTCTGCGATGGACCGGCGATGCGAATTTCATACCATCACAGGGCGATACGAGTGTGCGAGGTGACGAACGATGCAAGCAATCGAACGAGCCCTTGAACAACGCCTGGCGCCCCAGGGCGTGCCGCTTGCGGTGGTGCTGCCCGGCGGGCGCCGGCTCGGTGCCGCCGAACCGGCGGTCACGCTGCGCCTGCACGAACTCGCGCCGCTCGCGCACCTGGCCACCGGCCAGATCGGGCGTGTGGCCGAGGCCTACGTCGAAGGCCGGCTCGACATCGACGGCAGCATGCGCGACCTGATGCACGTGGCGGCGCTGCTGGTGGGCGATGCCGCGCTCGCGAGCGATGCGGCCGCGCCGCTCACCTGGTGGAGCAACCTCACACGCACGGTGAAGTCGCGCGTGCGCCACCAGCTCGATGCCGATGCGCGGCAGATCCAGTTCCACTACGACGTCTCCGACGAGTTCTACGCCCTGTGGCTGGACGAGCGGCGCGTGTACTCGTGCGCCTACTGGAAAGACCCGTCGCTGACGCTCGAAGGCGCGCAGGCCGCCAAGCTCGACCACATCTGCCGCAAGCTCATGCTGCGCGAGGGCGAGCGCTTCCTCGACATCGGCGCGGGCTGGGGCGGCCTGCTGCTGTGGGCGGCCGAGCACTACGGCGTGCGTGCCGACGGCATCACGCTCTCGAAGAACCAGCACGCGCACGTCAACCGGCTGATCGACGAGCGCGGCCTGCGCGGCCGCGTCACCATGACCCTCACCGACTACCGCGACCTGCCGCAGGCCGAGCCTTACGATGCCATTGCCTCGGTGGGCATGTTCGAGCACGTGGGCCGGGCCAACCTGCCGGTGTACTTCCACCAGGTGCTGCGCCTGCTCAAGCCGGGCGGCCTGCTGATGAACCACGGCATCACCGCCGGCGGCACCCGCAACCACCAGCTCGGCGCGGGCATGGGCGACTTCATCGAGCGCTACATCTTCCCGGGCGGCGAGCTGATGCACGTGTCGCACGTGCTCAAGGTGATGAGCGAGACGGGCCTGGAGCCGCTCGACGTGGAGAACCTGCGCCCGCACTACGCGCGCACCCTGTGGGCCTGGAGCGACCGGCTCGAAGCGCAGCTCGCCCGGGCGCGCGAGCTCACGCGTGAGAGCGTGGTCCGCGCCTACCGCCTTTACCTCGCCGGCAGCGCGATGAGCTTCGAGCAGGGCTGGATCTCGCTGCAGCAGATGCTGGCGGCGCATCCCGACCACACGCTGACGACGGGCAACATGCGAGGCGCACAATCGCGGTTCCCGTTCAATCGCGAGTACATCTACCAATGATCTACAAGTTCAAATCGAAAGCTGCGGGCGACGTGATCATGATGGGCCCGAGCGGCGACCAGGTGCTGCGCCTGATCGGCAAGGAGCCGTCGGCCAAGGGCATCATCGAGCCGGGGCAGATGCCGGCGGCGATGCAGGCCCTCGAAGCGGCCATCGCCGCGGAAGACGCGGCGCGCAAGGAAGCCGCCGACGAAGTCGACGCCAAGCCCGGCAAGGGCGACGGCATCTCGCTGCGCCAGCGCGCCTGGCCGCTGGTCGAGATGATGAAGCGCGCCCACGCGGCGAACGAACCCATCGTGTGGGGAGTCTGATCGCATGAAGCTCACGAGCACCAGCTGGAAGAACGGGGCCTTCATCCCCACCCGCTATGCCGCCGGCAAGCCCGGGGCCGAAGGGCCCACGATGTCGGACAACGTGAACCCGCAATTCGCGTGGAGCGAGGTGCCGGCCGGCACGCAGTCGTTCGCGCTGATCTGCCACGACGGCGATGTGCCCAGCCGCGGTGACGACGTCAACAAGGCCGACCGCGAGGTGCCGAGCGACCTGCCGCGCACCGACTTCTTCCACTGGGTGCTCACCGACCTGCCGCCGAGCCTGCGCGAGATCCGGGAAGGCGAGTTCAGCAGCGGCGGCCTCACGCCGAAAGGCAAGCCCGGCCCCGCCACGCTGCACGGCGCGCGCCACGGTCTGAACGACTACACCGGCTGGTTCGCCGGCGATCCGGCGATGGCCGGCCAGTACTTCGGCTACGACGGCTGCTTCCCGCCCTTCAACGATTCGCTGCTGCACCAGTACGTCTTCACGCTGTATGCGCTGTCGGTGCCGAAGGCGGCGGTCGAGGGCAGCTTCACCGGCGCGCAGTTGCGCGAGGCCATCGCGCCGCACGTGCTGGCGCGCGCCTCGCACGTCGGCATCTACACGCTCAACCGGAATTTGCTCGCCTGATGAACCACGTGACCCGGGTGCTCGCCATCCGCCATGGCGAGACCGCCTGGAACGTCGACACCCGCATCCAGGGCCAGCTCGACATCCCGCTGAACGACACCGGCCGCTGGCAGGCCGAGCGCCTGGCTGCCGCGGTGGCCGACGACGAGCTGCACGCGATCTACGCGAGCGACCTGCAGCGTGCGCACCAGACGGCGCAGGCCATCGCGCGTGTCACGGGCCTGCCCATCACCGCCGACCCCGGCTTGCGCGAACGCGGCTTCGGCAGCTTCGAGGGCCACACGTACCGCGAGATCGAAACCCGCTGGCCCGAGGAATCGATGCGCTGGCGCAAGCGCGAGCTCGACTTCAGCCCCGGCGGCGTGGGCGAGTCGCTGCGCGTGTTCTACGAGCGCTGCGTGAACACCGCGGCGCGACTCGCCGCGGCCCACCCGGGCCAGACCATCGCCCTGGTGGCGCACGGCGGCGTGATGGACTGCCTGTACCGTGCCGCCTCGAGGGTGGACCTGCAGGCCGCGCGCTCGTGGCAGCTCGGCAACGCGAGCATCAACCGGCTGCTCTACACGCCCGAAGGTTTCTCGCTCGTGGGCTGGAGCGACACCGCGCACCTCGACCACGTGCTCGACGAGAACGACGACCGCGTCGGCCACGCCGCTTGACACCGCCGGTCTAGAGGCAGACGTCCAACCGGGGGATGCCCCGCTTGCGACCCGCAGCCGCGGCGGCACCATGGTGGACATGCTGACCCCCGCCCAAGTGATCGTCCTGGCCACGCCGGTCTTCCTGCTGATGATCGGCATCGAGTTCCTCGTCGGCCTGCGGCGCGGCCGCAACACCTACCGGCTCAACGATGCGATGAACAGCATCGGCCTGGGCATCATCAGCCAGCTCGTCAACCTCTTCGCCGCGCTCTTCACGGTGTGGCTGTACACGCTGGTCTTCGAGCACGCCTCCCTGTGGCAGCTCTCGGCCACCGACTGGTGGGTGTGGGTCGTCGGCCTCGTGCTCTACGACTTCTGCTACTACTGGCACCACCGCCTGGGTCACACCGTCGCGCTCTTCTGGGCCGCGCACGTGGTGCACCACCAGAGCGAGGACTACAACCTGAGCACCGCGCTGCGCCAGACGGGCAGCGGCTGGGTCGGCGGCTGGATCTTCTACCTGCCGATGGCGGTGCTGGGCTTCCCGCCGCTCGTGTTTGCAGTGGTGGCGCTCGTCGACCTGCTCTACCAGTACTGGGTGCACACGCAGCACATCGGCAAGCTCGGCTGGTTCGACCGCTGGTTCTGCGCGCCCAGCAACCACCGCGTGCACCACGCGGTGAACGACCGCTACCTCGACAAGAACTACGGCGGCATCTTCATCGTCTGGGACCGGCTCTTCGGCAGCTTCATCGAGGAAGACGACCGCGAGCCCATCGTCTACGGCACGCGCGGCCCCCTCAGGAGCTGGAACCCGGTGTGGGCCAACCTGCAGTACTACGGCGAGCTGTTCCAGGACGCGTGGCGTGCGAAGCGCTGGCGCGACAAGCTGCGCGTGTTCTTCATGCACCCCGGCTGGCGCCCGGCCGACGTGGCGGCACGCTACCCGAAGCCGGCCTTCGACATCACCCGGGTGCAGCGCTACGACCCGCCGATGTCGCGTGCGGCGCAGTGGGCTTCGGCGGGGCTCTTCGTGGCCTTGCTGGGCGCGACCTCGGTGCTGCTGTGGAACGCCCACACCTTGAGCCTGGCGCAACAGGCGCTCGGCGTGGCGGCGATCGTCGCCGGCCTGTGCGGGGTGGGCTGGATCAGCGAGCGGCAGCGCGCGGCCTGAGCCCGCGCAGGGGGAGCCCGGGTTGAAAGCCGGGCAGGGCCGTCTATCTTTGATGGACCCCCTTCCTCCAGAGAGGTACTCCATGGCGATCAAGCGCATGACCAAGGCCGATCGGCCGCAGTCGCTCGGCACCTACAACCCGGTCGGGCACGTGCTGCTGGCCTTTCCCGACGACACGGTCGCGCAGCAGGCCATGCAGGCCCTGTACGGTGGCGGTTTCGACACCGACGACGTGCTCTTCTACAGCCACGACGAAGAGCGCGAGCAGATGGACGCCATGCTGCCGCGCGCCAGCCAGTTGGCGGGCTTCGGCTACGAGGTGACGCTGATGCGCCGCTACCAGCAGCTCGCCTGCGAAGGCTGCGGCTGGCTGCTGGTCTACGCGCCCGACGGGCCGCACACCGATCGTGCGATGCAGATCGCCCGCGAGCACGGTGTGCGCAGCGCCGTGAAGTACCACTGGCTGGTGGTCGAAGACCTCCTGTAGCGCAGGTTCATCGCCGCCGCGGCGCGACGCGGCTTTCCAGCGGTGCCGGCTGGTAGCCGGGCACGAAGCGGCAGCGCGACGGAAAGCGCGCGCTGGCCCGCTCGCAGCCCTCGGCCACCTGCTGCGGCGTGGGCCTGTCGCCCGCCTGCACCCAGCGCACCAGCGATTCGAGCAGCGCGACGTAGGTCGCGTCGTTGAGGTAGCTGTGCTCGCTTTCGTCGGTGAAGGTCTGCACCAGTGCCTGCGAGCGCCCGGCCGCGGCCATGGTGGCGGCGAAGGTGTGCTCAACCTCCACGAACACCGTCGGGTCGTGGATGCCGTGCACCGTGAGCACCGGCACCGGGATGCGGCCGGTGGGGTCGGTGTCGTCGATGAAGCGGGCGAGCGCGGCGGGGTCGGTGGCGTAGCGGGCCACGCCTGCGTTGAGCGCGTCGTCGTCCGGCGAGCCGCGGTAGCGTGCCTCGACGTTGCCGAACACACTCTTGCCACCGCTGCGGCGGGCGATGTCCTGGAAATGGAAGGTCGCCCAGTTGAGGTGGCTCTGCACCGAGCGCTCGGGGATGCGCAACACGTCGACGAGGGTCTTGAGCCTTCGCGCCTGCTCGGGCGTGCGCTGCGCGGCCGGCGTGGCGGTGCCCAGGCACTCGTCGGCGCGGCGCGCCAGTTCGGCGCTGGTGAGCGTGGACCCTTCTGGCAGGCCCATCCACAGCGGGTACTGCGGCTCGTCGGGGCGCGGGTGGTTGCGGCAGAGATGTTGGTAGATGACACGCAGGTCCAGCCGCACGTCGTACGAGCGCGAGCCGCCGGCCAGCAGGCCGCTCGTGAGCAGCACGCCGTCATAGGGTCTGCCGCGCGTGTAGGTCTCGGCGCCCTTGGCCGCCACGCCGGCACCCCACGACTGGCCGTGCAGCAGCGTGAGCTTCGGCCGGGCGACGTGGCGCACGAAGATCTGGCGCACGCGCTCGGTGTCTTCGGCCGCGGCGCGCACCGCCACGCCGCCCTGGCGGAAGCTGGAGCCGGCCCAGGCATACCCCGCGCGCGGCACGATGGCCCAGCGCTTGAGGTCGTCTTCGATGCGCTTGGCAGTGGGCGCGCCGAGGAAGGGGCCGCCGTGCGCATGCACGACGAGGTGGCCGTTCCAGTCGGCCGGCATCGCGATCAGGTAGAAGGCGCCGAAGGGGTCCTTCCCGCCGAGGCAACGGGTGCTCGTGGGCAGTCCGGCCGGGCAGGGGGTGGCCTGCGGCGCAGCTTCGGTGGTGGTGGGGGGTGTCTGCGCGCAGGCGCCGAGCAGCAGGGCCGAGACGAGGAAGAAGAGGATGCGCATAGGGTCCTCCTCAGAACGAGTGCTTGAGGCCGACTTCCGCGCCATCGGCGTTGCCGCCCGGCTGGGTGGTCGCGGTGCCGGGGTTGAAGCGGGTGCCGCTGCCCTTGTTGTCGATTCGGGCCACGGTGGCGTAGAGCGAGGTGCGCTTGGAGAGGTCGTGCACGTAGCCGAGCGCGAGGTGCGCCGCGTCGTTGGCCACGCCCCGGGCCTTG